>NZ_JBFAWA010000018.1:0-254821 GCF_040680035.1 Nonomuraea sp. NPDC052116
AACTCCTCGACACCGCCCTCACCACACCCCAACCCCACCTCCTGCCCCTCCCCATCAACACCCACACCCTCAGCAACCGCCACGACGGCGTCCCGCCCATCCTGCGCGGGCTCGTCCGGGCCCCCGCCCGCCGCACCGCCCAAGCCGGGCAGGCCGTGGCCGACGGGTCGGCGGTGCAGCGGCGGCTGGCCGGGCTGTCGCCGGCCGAGCAGGTCGAGGAGCTGACCCTGATGGTGCGCGAGTGCGCGGCGAAGGTGATCGGCTACAGCGAGCCGGAGGCGATCCGGGCGGAGCAGAACTTCCTCGAAGCGGGCTTCGACTCGCTGACCGCGATGGAGCTGCGCAACGTACTGAACAAGGCGACCGGCGTGCGGATGCCTGCGACGGCGGTCTTCGACTACGGCACCGCCGCGGCGCTGGCCCGGCACCTCGCGGAGGAGATCGCGATCGACAACGGCGCCGGCTGGGACTCCGGTCCGGCGGAGCCGGACGGGGGCGGATCGCTCAGCTCGCTGGTGCGCGCCGCGGCTCCCGCCGGGAAGCTGCAGGAGGGGCTGGACCTGCTGGAGGCGGCGGCGCGGCTGCGGCCGGTGTTCCGGACGCTGGACGAGCTGGACCGCGCGTACCCGCCGCTGGCCCTGGCCTCGGGGCCGGCGCGGCCGAAGCTGTTCTGCTTCAGCACGCCGATGGCGCTGGGCGGCGCGGCCCAGTTCGCCCGGCTGGCCGTGCACTTCCAGGGAGTACGCGACCTGTACGCGCTCCAGGTGCCCGGATACGCCCCGGACGACAGCCTTCCGGACAACGCGGACGTCGTGGTGCGCATGTGGGCGGAATCCATCCGGGAGGCGGCCGGCGACGACCCGTTCGTGGTGATGGGCTACTGCGGCGGCGGCAACTTCGCGCACGCGGCCGTCTCGTACCTGGAGCGGAACGGGGTGCGCCCGGAGGGCCTCGTCCTGCTGGACACGTTCCTGCCGGACAGCGACGTCATCGACGAGCTCGGCGGCCAGATGCTGGAGGGGATGTTCGACCGGGCGGAGGTGTACGGGCCCTTCAGCGACACGAGGATGACGGCCATGGGGCGCTACTACCGGCTCTTCAGGGAGACGGTGGTGGAGGACATCGAGACCCCCGTGCTCTTCCTCAGACCGGACACCCCCCTGCCCTCCGGGCCCGACGGCGAGCGGTCCAGGGAAGGCAACTGGCGGGCTTCCTGGCACCTGAAGCACGACCTGTGCGAGGTCCGCGGCGACCACCTCACGATGCTGGAGGGCGAGGCGGGGTCCATCGCGAAGGCCGTCGAGGAATGGCTGAAGCCGTCCGGCGGGCGTTCGAACGGCGCGTGAGCGGCGAACCACGCACATGCCGAGGGGAGCGCCGTCAGTGATCCTCGGCCGAGGGCTGACCAGAGCGGGGTCACCGGTGAGGGGGAGCGGGCGACTCCCCCTCCAGGAACCGGGCGATGCCGTCCAGCAGGCGCTGGAGGCTGAACTCGAAGATCTCCTCCAGGTCCGTGAGGACCTCCGGGCTGTTGCGCAGCGCGGCCTGCCGCGGATAGCGGTCGGCGCCCAGCTCCTCGAGGATCGCGGGCACCTTCACCGATCGCCACTGGCTGAGCGAGATCCCGCCGCCCCGCCGTTCGGAGGCGATCTCGCTCACCCGCAGCAGGGCGAGCCCTTGCGCGATGCCGCTCACGCCCAGATAGATCCGATGGGTCATGACGGGGTCCAGGCCGAGGCCGTCGAACGCGCCCAGGCCGCGTTCGAAGCGGGCGAGCAGGCTGGGGACGAGCGGCGGCTTCACCGTCGCGATGACCTCGAGGACCCACGGGTACGTCGAGTACAGCGCCCACTCCCACCGCGCCGCGGCCTCCAGCTCGGCCCGCCAGCCTCGGAAGGCGTGGGGTTCGGTGTCTCCGCCTTCGCTGAACACCGCCTCGACCATGAGGTCGATCAGCGCGTCCTTCCCGTCGATGTAGTTGTACAGCGACATCACCTTGACGCCGAGCACGTTCGCGACGTGCCGCATCGACATGCTCTCCAGGCCCTCGGCGTTGGCGATCCGGATGGCGCTCCACACGATCCGCTCCCGGGACAGGCCGGCGTCGGTCCGCTGAGAATCGGCGCGCCCGCCGGTGACGGGCCGTGCGGGACGGGGCGGCGAAGGCCGCTCGTCCTTCTTCTCCCGCCAGGCTCCCTGGCCGGTCCGCGCGTCGAGGCGGGCCCGGTAGGCGCGGGCCTGGCACGAGCGCGAGCAGTAGCGGGGCTTGCGCCCGCGGGCAGGCACCGTGAGCTCTTTCCCGCACTGGACACACGTCAGCATGGTCGCCTGATTTCATCACGATCTTCCATTGTGATGAAATTATATCACGCGCCTGATGTGACGAAAAAAGAGGTGGAGCGGTTGTGACGAAAATATCTTTCAAGAATGGGCGTGAGTCAGGAGGTAATCGTGAGCAGCCATGACATGGAGCACCAGCATGTCGTGGCAGTCAATGTTTACTTGACAAGACCCTTTGGCAAGCTGACATATGGTGTACTGTAAATGTTACGTACACAGTATGAGAGGGGTGGGAATGGATATCGCCGAAAGAGGCGCCAAAGCGGGGTGGCGGGAGTGGACCGGCCTGGCGATCCTCATGCTGCCCGTACTGCTCATCTCCATCACGGTGACGGTGCTGTTCTTCGCGCTCCCGTCACTGACCGCCGAGCTGGAACCGAGCGGCACACAGCAGCTGTGGATCGTCGACATCTATGCCTTCCTGCTGGCCGGGCTGCTCATTCCGATGGGCAATCTGGGTGACCGGATCGGCCGCCGGCGGTTACTCCTGGTGGGCGCGGTGGTGTTCGGCCTCACGTCGGCCATCGCGGCGTACGCGCCCAGTGCCGAGCTGCTCATTGTGGCGCGTGGCCTGCAGGGGGCCGCCGCGGCGACGCTGATGCCGCCGACCCTCGCCCTCATCCGGGTGCTGTTCACCGACGGCCGCCAGCTCCACATGGCCATCGCCATTTGGGCCGCGATCTTCACCCTCGGCAGCGTGGCCGGGCCGATCGTCGGCGGGTGGCTGCTGGAGAGCTTCTGGTGGGGAGCGGTCTTCCTGATCAGCGTGCCGATCATGATCCTGTTACTCGCGCTCGGCCCGCTCCTGCCGGAATACCGCGACCCCAACCCCGGGAAGTTCGACATCCTCAGCGCGGTCCTCGTGCTGCTCGCCGCCCTGCCGATCGTCTACGCGGTGAAGATGGTCGCCGAGCAGAACTTCTCCGTGACGATGTGGATCAGCGCCGTGATCGGGCTGGTGTTCCTGAGCCTGTTCCTGCAGAGGCAGCGCAAGCTGCCCGACCCCATGCTGGACCTGGCGCTCTTCCGCCGGCACGCGTTCACCGTGTCCCTGATCACCGCCACCCTCGCGGTGTTCGCCCTCGTCGGGACGTTCTATTTCATCACGCAATATCTGATGTCGGTGCTCGGGATGCGGCCGATTGTGGCCGGGCTGATGACCGTGCCGACGGCCGTCAGCTCGGCGGCCGGCTCGGTGCTCGGGGCGGCGCTCACCAAATGGTTCCGGCCCGGCACCATCATGGGCTCCGGCATGGTCTTCGGGGCGATCGGCTTCCTGCTGATCTCCCAGCTGAGCACGGACGTCAACCTGCCGCTGCTGTTCAGCGGGCTGTTCCTGCTGGGCTGGGGGATCGGGTCGGTGCAGGCGCTGGCCTCCACCATGGTGGTCGCCACGGCGCCGCCCGAGAAGGCGGGATCCGCCTCGGGGCTGTTCGAGTCCTCCACCGAGTTCGGGCAGGCGCTCGGCGCCGCCATCCTCGGCAGCATCGGGGTGGCCGTCTACCGCAGCACCCTCGCCGCGCAGCTGCCGCCCGGCGTCCCGCCCGACGCCGCCGCGGTGGCGCACGAGACCCTCGGCGGCGCGCTGTCGGTCGCCGCCGAGCTCCCTCGGGCGGTGGGCGCGGCCCTGGCCTCCGTGGCCCGCGACGCCTATGTAGACGGAATGCAGATCGCCGCTTTCGCCGGCGCGGTCATCATGCTAGTAATGGGGATTCTCGCGTTCATCAAGTTGCGCGAGGCGCAAAATCCTTCGTGATGCGTCCGGGGCGCGACGTAAATGGGTGAGGCCGATGTACGGAAGACCGGACCAGAAAAGGGGGGATAGCACCATTGAGTACATGAGAGAATCCGGGCACTCTTCGAGGTATAGACAAGAGTCTTCGCGAGACGAACGCGATTGATCCTCGGTGCGTTCGCGTCGGCAGGCATCGGTGCGGTGCCACGACCGCGGGCCACCCTTATTGTCGGAGGGAAGTCGGAGACATGTACGACCAGAGCAGTCATACCTTTTTGAATGTGACGGGCTATGGCGTGGCACATGCAGCCGACCACCCGGCCGACGATTTCCGGGAGAACAGCCGGGACGACTATCGGACGACCGTCGAGCAGACCGCCGCGTTTCTCGCCGCCGAGGCGGGGATCGACGGTTCGAGCACGGTGCTCGAGGTGGGCGACGACTGTGAATGCCTGCTGGTCCACCTGGCCCAGTGGTTCGGCTGCCGAGGCGAGGGGATCTTCGAGAGCGAGGAGTACGTCAGGTTCGCCCAGGATCTGTGCACCAACCAGCGGCAACGGCTGGACGTCGGCTTCCGGCGGGCGTCGGTGCTGCGGCTTCCGTACGAGCCCGGCAGTTTCAGCCACGTCGTCAGCCACGGCGCGCTGCACAAGGCGCCGGACATGCCGCGCAGCTATGCGGAGATCCGCCGCGTGCTGCGCAGCGGCGGCATCTTCGCCTTCAGTGATTTCTACCGGCCGCGGACGAGAATCAGCGAGCGCACCCGGACCGAGGTCTACGAAAAGTTCGGGTGGAACGACGGCTACACGCTTCTCGAATACCATTCCGCGCTGGCGGAGGCCGGCTTTGAAATCAGTTCGGTGGTCAATGTGACCGGCTTCCTCAGGCGGACGTTCCAGGGAAACGCGGAGGCGGCCCGGGCGCGGGCCGGACAGATGGCCGACGCCGCGGCCCGGGACAAGATGCTCGCCTTCTCCGCGTCCTGCGAAGAAGTGCAGGCCGCCATCGACCGGGGGGAGGTCGGCTGGGCCATCGTCGTCGTCCGCAAACGGGACGCACCCGAAGGGGAAATCCCGCCTGATGAATGAAACCGGCCGTCACCCGGGCACGGACGCCGAGCCGGGTAGGTGCCGGGAATTCTCCGCGACGAGCACGTTTCCGTTCGAGGAGCCGAGCTCTTTCGACGAGAACAGACGCGGAAGGTCGTTCCGGCCGTTCACCCCGAGTTTGCGATATATGCGCGTGAGGTGCTGCTCCACCGTACTGATGGTGATATGAGCTCTCGTCGCGATCTCCCGGTTCGTGTAGCCGAGCGCCGCCATCGAGGCGACCCGATATTCGGCGGGGCTCAGGGCGTTCTGGTCGTTCCCGGCGGCCATCGCGCCGAATTCGCTGTCGAAGGCGTTCGCCACCGACCTGCGCAGGGGCTCGGCATGGCAACGCTGGCCGACCCGGTCCGCCTGCTGGCCGATGAGCCGGGCCTTGTCCGTCTCGCCCAGGGCGGCCAGGGAGTGGCTGAGGCGTGCCAGCGCGTGCGCCAGCTCCATCTTGTGGCCGGAGTCCTGGAGCATGTCGACGGCCTTGCGCAGCAGCGGCGGCCGGCGTCCGACCTCCTCGGCGGAGGCCAGCACCATCAGCGCGAACCCCCGGATCCGGGGACTGTGACCGTGCGGCGTGGCGTGGTGCAGTTCGAGGAACTTCCGGGCGCGGGCGTTGTTCTTCAGCACGACCGAGACCCCGGCCGCCCCGAGGCGCCACGGGACGAGCAGCGGCGTGTCTACCTCCCAGGACCGCATCAGCGTGCCGCACTTCAGGAAGTCGCTGAGGCCCGCGTGCGCCTGGCCGACCGAGGTTCTGTAGTGGCCCCGCGCGAAGAGGTAGTGCAGCCCGTACCGGGTCTGGTAAACGGTTTCAGGCAGGGGATGGCGGAGGTACTGTTCGGCCTTCTGATACTCGCCCATCTCGGTGTGGGCCTCGATGAGGCTGGCCAGCGGGAGCGCCGCGAGCACGCCCAGGCTCCTGGGGGGCAGGGTGCGCAGGGAGAGCTCACCCCATTCGACGGCCTCCAGCATCTCTCCCTTGTGCTCGGCGATGTGCGCGCGGAAGGCCGCGAGCACGCTCAGCCACGTGGGCGAGTTGCGCCGCTCCGCCACCGCGTACAGGTTCTCGACGAGGGAGGCCGCCTCGTGGGTGCGGTCCGAATAGACGAAGCAGAACAGGGCCGCCTCGACCAGCTCGATGTTGCAGCCTTCGAGCTGGACGGAGTGCAGGACCTTCTCCGCCGTCCGCAGGGCCGCCTCGGTCTCGCCGTCGCGCAGGTTGGCGGCGAGCGCGGAGATCGTCCGCGCGTACGAATGGGCCGGGTGCCGTTCGCTGCCCTCGCGTAGGGGGGAGGGCTTGTGCGTCCCCCGCAACCGGTGCAGGACCGGGGGGTGCGTGCCGGCCAGCCAGTGGTCGGCCGCGAGGCGCCACGCGTGGGCTCCGTCCGCCTCCTGGCCATCGCCCTGCTCGGCCTGCTCCAGCAGCGCGAACATCTCCTCGGCCTCGTCGTACTGGCCGTGCCAGAGCATGCACGTGAGCAGCCAGTGCACGTCCCTGGCGGGCAGCAGGCCGTCCCGCGCGGCCTGCACGAGCATCGGGAGGTGCATGGTGGCGGTGGAGGGGTTGATCCGCCAGGTGGCCTTGGCCAGCGCCAGGGTGACCTGGATCCGTTCGTCGGGCCCGGAGCACAGGTCCGCCGCGTACCGGAGATACCGCACGGCGAGCTCGTACTCGTCGGTGGCCAGCGCCTGGTCGGCGGCCTCCCGCAGCACGTCCAGGGCCCAGGGTTCGTGCTTGGCGCCGGCGGCGACGAGGTGGTCGGCGATCACGGTGGGCTGTACGCCGGTCGCGTGCAGCAGCTGGGCGGCGCGTGCGTAAAGCTCTTTGAGGAGGTCCGGTTCCATGGAGTCCAGGACGGCCTCCCTGGCGGCGGGGTGGCGGAAGCCGTCCACGCCAAGCAGGCCGATCTCCGCCAGCCATTCCAGGGTGCGGACCACGGCCGGCTGCTTGATGTGCAGCATCTCGGCCAGCAGCGGGGGAGAGGCCGACGCGTCCAGCACCGCGGTGGCGCGCAGGACCCGTAGGGGGGTGCTGCCGATGCGGTTCAGCAGCGTGCGGACGGATCCGGAGAAGCCGTCGTCGATCACCAGGCCGGTCCCGTCGCCGCCCGCGTTCTCCCGGTCCTCGATCAGCGAGCGCACCAGGAGGGCGTTTCCGCCGCTGACCTCGTGGATCGCCTCCGCCAGCGGATCGTCCGGCTCGGTCCCGAGGCGGACCTGCGCGATCCGGGAAATGGTGCCCGACGAGTACGGCGCCACTTTGATGCGGCGGCACTGCGGATGGTGCATGAGATCGCTCTGAATTCTGAGCGGCACCCCGTCCGGCCCTTCGTTCACCGTGAAGACCATGAAGACGTTCGCGGAATGGAGCCGGTTTATGAAATGCAGGAGAATGTCCAGCGAAACCGAATCCGCGTATTGCACGTCCTCGATGGTTATCAATACCGCGCCGCGCCGCGCGTGGTTGGTGATGATCTCCCACAGGCCGTGCGTGACGCCGATCCAATTGAGGTCTTCCGGCCGGATGCCGCGCGGTCCCGCGTTGAATACGGCCTCCTGCAACAGTTTCAACGCGGGGGGCATCTCACCCAGTGCGGCACTCAGGCTCTGCGAAACCTGGTGGATGACGCCCAGTGAGATGTTCTGCTCGTTCCGTAGGCAGATGGCGCTCAGATGAGTGGCGCCCGACCGCACCGCCGAATCGGCGAAGGCGTGCAGCACCCGGCTCTTGTCGAACCCCGGAGGGCCGGTTATCATCGCAATTCTTCCCCAACCATGCTCACTCTCCGCGAGCATGGTACTGAGGAGGGTGATTTCTGATTCGCGTTCGGCGAACTGCATCGACTCTCCTTCACCTGTTTGGTCGTAGAGGAAGCTCAGTCAGGAAGCGGACCGGGAGCAGTCCAGGGATCTTCGATTGCCGACTTCGTCACGTTCGAGCCGAGGTTTTCGGCGTGGCGTGGAAGACGCCCGGCCCCTCTCGCCCGCGGGCGGTGAAGGTGTGGCCGGCCGCTCGGAGGCGGCGCGGTGGCCGTGCTTCGGCGTGGCGGCGGGTGACGGCGGTCTGCCGAGCCACGACCGCAGGTCCTCGCGTGAGCCGGCCCCGGACCGGGACGGCTCGACATTCGCGCAGCTCGAAGCGCGGGCGGAGCCTGTCAGGATCCGCCCGCCGGGTCCGGGTGACGGACGTCCGAGGCACGACATGGTGCCCGCGCTCGAGTCGCGGGATACGGCCGGACCCCCGCCGGGGCGGGAGTCGCCCGGCGTGCGGTCCGCCGCTTCCGGGAAGCGGTCGGCGCGCACGACAAGGCCGCCACCGCCGGCGGCCGAGCCGGGGCGGTGGTCCGGTAGCTGGACGGCGTCCGCCGGGGGGCGGTCGCCATGGGTGAGAACGGAAAGGATTCCCTGCCCCCTTTGAAGTCGATGACCCGCGGCCACGCTACGACCGGGCGGCAGAACGCCATCCGGCGGCGCGACCGCCCGGCAGGGAAAACAGGGCCGGCGACGCGGGGACGGGTTTCCCGTGGTTCACCGCGATTTCACTGACAATCCGATAAAGATTGAGTGCGACAGCGCCTTTCGCGCTCTCGCCTGCGCCCGTGAATTCCTGTAACATGTGCGGCCACGTCTCCATCATGCGTATCAGCGGCTTGCGTGGTCGGTGTGCTGCGAAAACACACCGTCCGGCAGACCTTGCACCCCGACCGAATCGCAAACGGGCGCCAAACCGTCACGGTAATGTTGTGCGCCGGTCCGAGTCAAGGAAAGGCCGCCTTGACGGCACTGCCCCGGACGGGCGTGGATCACTGTAGTCCGGAATGCCAATAGCCGTAAACCGACGGCCGCATGATTCTCCGCCGCAACGGTGCTCAACTGGGGCGATGAAGCCCATCTCTTTTCGGGCGGCCGTTTTCTGGAACGTACCAAATAGGACGGCGGTAATCCGCCGCAACCGCTCCTCTTGCGACGTTGTCGCATCTGGAATCTCCGGAAACCCTCGCAGGTGAACAGTCCTCCTGCCCCCGAGGTTGTGAACATTGCACAGAATTCCAAGATCATCTATGGCGTGAGTTGGCCGCCCTGGTCGCGGGCCGGGAGGGCCGGCGGGATCCGCCGCTGCTGGGGGCCTACGCGGCCCCAGGGCCCCTAGATAGGGGTGGTATAGGGGGTCAGCTCGCCGGGGCCCGAGCGTAGCTTCGGAATCGGCCTGGCCGGCTTCCGGTTGCACGCGCATGCGTCCCGGCTGCCGGAGAATTTCCTTTCCCCGGCTCGGGGCTGGAGGCACATATTGAACGGGTTGATTTCCACGGCGTATTCTCCGCGGCCGCGGCTCATTCACGAACTGCTGGACGAGGCGGCCGCCATGAATCCGGACGGGATCGCGGTGCGCGACGCCCGCGGCGGCTGGAGCTATCGGCGGGTCGTCGAGCTCAGCCGCGCTTTCGCCGCCTGGCTGGCGGCCACGGGCGTCGAACCCGGCGACCGGATCATCGTGCAGCTGCCCAACCTGCGCGAGACCGTCCCCATCCTCTACGGCGCGTCGCGGCACGGTGTCGTCTTCGTGCCCCTGAACCCCGGGATGAAGGCGTACCACCTGCGGTCCGTCATGGAGGACTCCGAGCCCAAGCTGGTCATCGGGGCCGGCGAGGCGCTGCGGGAGACCGCCGACGTGCCCGTCCACGGGATCGACGAGCTCTGGAGGGAGGTGGAGGCGTTCGCCGGACGCCCCGTCCCGGGCGGGCCGGCCGAAGTCCGGCCGCAGGACGTCGCGGTCCTGATGTACACCTCCGGCAGCACGGCGGCGCCCAAGGCGGTGGTGGGCCCGCACGCGCAGGTGACGTTCGCGGCGTCGGCCATCAACGCCGTGCTCGGCTACCGTCCGGGTGACGTCGTCTTCTGCCGGTCGCCGATGTCGTTCGACTACGGCCTCTACCAGATCTTCCTGTCCGCCCTCGGGCACGCGGAGCTGGTGCTGGCGGGTGAAGGGTCCGACCTGGCGCTGCTGAGCCAGCTGCAGGAGTGCGGCGCGACCGTCGTGCCGATGGTGCCCTCGCTGGGCGCCATGCTCACGACCCTGGGCAGGCGGGCCCCCGGCTCCGTGCCCACCGTGCGGATGTTCACCAGCACCGGCGCCGCGCTGCCGGCCTCGACCATCGAGGGCCTGCGCGAGTGCTTCCCCGGCGCCCGGGTGGTGCGGATGTACGGGGTCACCGAGTGCAAACGGGTCACCATCATGGAACCGGAGCTGGAGCGGGAGCGCCCCGACTCGGTCGGCCGCCCCCTGCCCGGCACCCGCGTGCTGATCCTCGGCGACGACGGCTCGCCGCTGCCCGCCGGTGAGACCGGGGAGATCGTGGTGGCCGGGCCCAACGTGATGGCGGGATACTGGCGCGCCCCCGAACTGACCGCCCGCGTCTACCGCCGCGACGCGGCCACCGGCGAGACCCGCCTGCACACCGGCGACTACGGTTTCCTCGACGAGGACGGCTACCTCTACTTCGAGGGCCGGCGCGACGACATGTTCAAGCGCAAGGGCACCCGGATGAGCACCATCGAGATCGAGGCCGCCGCGATGGACATCCCGGGCGTCCGGGCCGCCGCGGTCGTGCCTCCCGGCGAGCGGCACGATCTCGCGATCATCGTCGAGGGCGACCTCGCCCCTCACGTCGTCCTGCGCGAGCTGGCGCACCGCCTGGAGGCCGCGAAGGTGCCCGCGATCTGCCGAATCCTGCCCTTCTTCCCCCTCACCCTCAACGGCAAGAACGAGCGCAAGGACCTCGTGCGGTTCCTTGAGGAGACGCCCTGAGGCGTCCTCGGAGGGCGGGGAGGGCTCGGGCCTGGGGAAGGCTTTGCCTCCTGCCGGGAGACGCCGCGGGACGCTCCCGCTAGCGTGAGAAGTGCTTCATGCGCCGTACTGGCGCTTCCCGGGAGCCCCGTGTCGACGCTCCGTCAGCCCGCATCAGCCGGGCCGTTCATCACCTCACGGAGTGATCTCTGATGCTCGAACGCCTGCTCGTCGCCGCCACCCTGGTGGCGTCCGCGCTCATCGGTTCGGTCTCGCTCTCCGCCCCATCGACCGGTACGGCCGACGCCGCCACGGTGGCGCAGGCCCCGGCCGCGATCCCGCCCGCCCCGGTCCCTCCGGATGACGACGACGGGTAGGAGGTCTGCCGCCGCACCGGCATCCGTCGCCCCGCGAGGCAGGTCCTCGCGGGGCGATCCCGTCCTCCGGCCCGGGGTTGTGCAGAGTTTGTGTACCACGTAAGCTTACGTGGTACACAAACTCCGGACCGGGAGGTCTCCGTGACCACGATCGCCATCGCACTCCCTCTCCTCTGGCTGGCCTGGCTGGCCCTGACCGAGTGGGTGCCGATGTTCCCGCTCAACGACCTGAAGACCGGCAATCTGCGGCCACGGCTGCTCGCCGCGTCGATCAACTACCCGTTCCCGCTGCTCATCGCCGCCGGCATCGCCCTGCGCCAGCCATGGTCGCTGATCGCCGCGTCGGCGTTATGCGGGCTGATCCTGGCCGGGCACCTGGCCAATTGGTGGCTGCCGTACTTCGGGCTGAGCTCCGCCGCCCAGCGGCAGGTCTACGAGCGCGACTACGCCCGCACCCTCAAGATCCTGCCTGCGGACGGGCACGCGGTCGTCCCCGACGTCCAGCACATGATCGTCGGACTGCTCAGTCTGGCCATGCTCGGCACCACATTGGCTGTCACACTGGCCGCATGAGCACCAAGCCACCACGCGGCCGGGGCGGGCGGCCGCCCCAGCTGACCACCGAGCAGATCGTCACCGCGGCCATCGCCCTCCTCGACGAGGAGGGCCTGGACGCGGTGACCATGCGGGGCATCGGCGCCCGCCTCGGGGTGGCCGCGATGTCGCTGTACCGGCATGTGCCCAACCGCGACGCCATTCTGGCCGCGATCGTCAATCGCCTGTTCGCCACCGCGCTCGCCGGGTTCGACCCCGGCCCGACGTGGACGGATGCGGTGACGCGGTTCGCCGTGGCGTACCGGCGCATGCTGCTCGACCACCCGCACGCCGTGCCGCTGCTGGCCACCTACCCGGTCGACGTCGAAAGCGCCCTGCCGCTGCTGGCGGGTGTGCTCGACCGCTTCACCGCCGCCGGCATCGAGCAGGACGAATCCCTGATCGTCATCCAGTCCGTCGGCGTCTACGTGCTCGGCCACGCCCTCGCCCAGGTGGGCACGCCGCCCGGCTCCGACGCCCCCGCTCCTCCGCCCGGCCCCGCCGCCCTCGACTTCTACGAACGGTGGTTCACCACGGGGCTGGACGCCATCGTCACGGGCTTCGGACAGCGGCTCCGTCCTCAGTAAGGACCTCAACGCCCTCTGACTCAGAAGGCGTTGACGAGGACGACGTAGGCCGCGGTGCCGATCCCGACGCTCAGGATCGTCCGGCGGCCGAACGCGAGATGGACGCCCGCCGTGACCGCGACCGCGAGCAGCGCGTACAGCGTCGCGCGCGGCTCGGCGACGATGGTGCCGTGCAGGGCGGTCACGGCGAGGATGGCGAGGATGCCGACCGGCATCCACGCCGACAGCTGCCGCACGATCGCCGAGCCGCGCAGCGTGCGCAGCACCGCGAAGGGGACGGCGCGCAGCGCGAGGGTGATGGCGAAGACGATCGCGAGGACGGCGGCGAGGTAGGCGGTGCTAGGCATCGGCGGTCTCCGGGGCGGATCGGCGGGCGGTGAGCGCGTGCCGGACCAGCAGCAGCGCCACGAACAGCAGCAGCGCCGTGAACATGGCGACCCCCGGGGTGAGGACGAGCGCGACGGCCACGCTCGCCCCCGCCAGCAGCACCGAGGGGATCTCCCGGCGGGAGCGGAACGCGTCCAGGGTGAGCACGGTGAACAGGGCGCACAGGGCGAACTCCAGGCCCTTGATCGGCGCGGGCAGAGCCACGCCGACGGCCACGCCGACCAGGCCGCCGCCGACCCAGTAGGTCTGGCAGGCGAGCTGCATCGCCAGCAGCCGGGGTGCCGAGCGCTCCGCCGCGGGAAGCGAGGCGTTGACGGCGTAGGCCTCGTCGATCATCGCGTAGACGGCGTACGCCTTGGCCAGCCGGTTCCTGACCAGGTGGAGCGGGAAGGAGAAGGCGTAGAAGACGTGCCGGAAGTTGACCACCAGGACGGTCAGCGCGACGGCGGCGAGCGGCGTGACGCTCGCCATCATGCCCACCAGCAGCAGCTCGAGCGATCCGGCGAACGCGGCCAACGACAGGGCGGGGGCCAGCCACCAGGAAAGCCCGGCCTGGATGACCAGCAGGCCGAGGGCGATCCCCAGCGGGAAGATCCCCAGCCCCGCGGAGAAGGAGTCGCGTACCCCCGCGATGATCTGCTCCTTCCGGGTCATCGGGGGTGGAGCGGTCATCTGGGGCGAAACTACATCTTGCACCCCTCCATGGTCTCGCAGAACGCGCGACATGTGGTTGCGAATATTGCTCCCGGAGGCCCTGACGGTGCAATCTTCTCCCATGGATGCGACCGACCGAGCAATCATCGCCGAGCTGGAACGGGACGGGCGGCTGACGAACGTGGAGCTGGCCCAGCGGGTCGGGCTCACCCCCGGCCCGTGCCTGCGGCGCGTCCAGCGGCTGGAGGCCGAGGGCGTCATCCGCGGTTACCGGGCGGTCATCGATCCCACCGCCGTGGGCCGGTCGTTCGAGGTCCTGGTCGACCTCACCCTCGACGCCCAGGACGCGGAGACCGTCGAGCGCTTCGAGCAGACCCTGGCGCGGGCCCCGGAGGTCATCGAGCTGCGGCGGCTGTTCGGCAGCCCCGACTACTTCGTCCGCGTGGCCGTCGCCGACCTGGCCGCCTACGAGACCTTCCTCAGCACGTACGTCATGACCATCCCGCGGATCAGGAACGTCACCTCGCACTTCACGATGAAGAACGTCAAACCGGCCCCCTAGGCCCTATGACGCCTGGTCCAGCCGGGCGAACTGCTCGTCGGTCAGCGTGAGACCCGCCGCCGCGACGTTCTCCTCCAGGTGCGCCACGGAGGTCGTGCCGGGGATGGGGAGCATGGCCGGCGAGCGGCGCAGCAGCCAGGCCAGGGCGGTCTGGGCCGGGGTCGCCCCGATCTCGGCCGCCACGGTGGCCACGGGGCCGCCCGCCTTGGCGTGGTCGCCGACGGCGATCGGGAAGAACGGGACGAACGCGATCCCGTGCTCGCCGGCGTATTCCACGACCTTCTCGTGGGTGCGGTCGGTGAGGTTGTAGAGGTTCTGGACGGCGGCGACGGGGGCGATCCCGCGCGCCTCCTCCAGCTGGTCCACCGTCACCTCCGACAGGCCGAGGTGGCGGATCTTGCCCTCCTCCCGCAGTTGCGCCAGGGCGCCGACCTGGTCGGCGAGCGGGACCTGGGGGTCGACGCGGTGCAGGTAGTACAGGTCGATCACGTCGCGGCGCAGGCGGCGCAGGCTCAGCTCGGCCTGCTGGCGCAGGTACTCGGGGCGCCCCAGCGGGATCCACTCCTCGACGCTCGGCCGGGTCACGCCGCCCTTCGTGGCGATCACGACGTCGTCGGCGTAGGGGTGCAGGGCTTCGGCGATGAGCTCCTCGTTCGCGCCCAGCGCGTAGGCGTCGGAGGTGTCGATGTGCCGTACGCCGAGTTCGACCGCGCGGCGCAGGACGGCCAGGGGGCCCTGCCGGTCGGCGGGCGCCTCCCAGATCGTGCCGTCGGCCGACAGCCGCATGGCGCCGAAACCGATGCTGCCCACTTCCAAGTCGCCGATTTTCATGATTTCTCCCTAAGGTTGAGCGTTCAAGTGTGGACGCTACACCTCAAAGGTTGAGAGTTCAAGCTAGGATGGGCGGCGTGGAGACACGGTGGCTCGACGACGACGAGCAGGGGACCTGGCGGGCGTATCTGTGGACGACCCGGTTGCTCGGCGACGCCCTCGACCGGCAGCTGCAGCACGACGCCGGGATGCCGTACACGTACTACATGATCCTGGCGACGCTCTCGGAGGTCCCCGAGCGGCGCATGTCGATGACCGACCTGGCCGCGCAGGTCTACTCCTCGCTCAGCCGCCTGTCCCACGCGGTGGCGCGGCTGGAGGAGCGCGGCTGGGTGCGGCGGTCACCGCACCCGGACAACCGGCGGGTGACCATGGCCGAGCTGACCGACGACGGCTTCGCCGCACTCGCGCAGGCGGCGCCCGCGCACGTGGAGGAGGTGCGCAGGCGCCTGTTCGACCCGCTCACCGGCGAGCAGGTGGCCCAGTTGCACGGCATCCTGCGGGCGCTGTGGAAGGGGCTCGATCCCGAGCCGGGCGGGGCGTATCCCGGGGTCTTCGGCCCCGAGGCGTAAATCAGCGCGCTGCGGGGGCTTGGAGCAGGCGCTCCTCCTCGGCGGTCCGGTCGTCGTACGCGGTGCGGGCGTCGGAGATCTCCCGCTGGTGCTCCTCGGTCCAGACGACCAGCGACTTGATCACCTCGTGCAGCGAGAAGCCGAGCGCGGTCAGCTCGTACTCCACCCGCGGCGGCACCACCGGATAGACGGTGCGGGTCACGAGTCCGTCGCGCTCCAGCTGGCGCAGCGTCACGGTGAGCATGCGCTGGCTGACCCCGTCGATGGCGCGGCGCAGCTCGGAGAAGCGCATCGTACGGCGGTCGAGCAGGGCGATGACCAGCAGCGACCACTTGTCCGCGACGCGGTCGAGGATCTTCCGCACGTCGCAGTCGGCCCGGGTGTCCCACTGGATGACCTGGTCGTCCATGGTTCCCGTGCAGTAACCGAGTGCCTTTGAAGTGCCGTCTTCCATTGCTTCCCCATGGTCACGCAAGATTCCTTTGTTACGAAAAAGAACCATAGGAGTCGTACCTGTGTCCACAACCACGCACTCTTCTTCGCCGTCGTTGCGCATGACTCCCAAGGCCTGGGGGATGCTGTTCGTCCTGTGCGGCGCGATCTTCCTCGAGGGGATCAACGTCGCGATGCTCAACGTGGCCCTGCCCGCCATCCGGGCCGACCTCGGGCTGTCCACGGGTGAGCTGCAGTGGGTGATCAGCGCCTACGTCCTGGGTTACGGCGGGTTCATGCTGGTCGGCGGCCGGGCGGCCGACCTGTTCGGCCGCCGGCGGATGTTCCTGGCCTGGCTGGCGATCTTCCTCGTCGTCTCCGCCCTGGGCGGGCTGGCCAGTGAGGGCTGGATGCTCATCGCCGCCCGTTTCGTGGCGGGCGTCGCCGCCGCGGTCATGACCCCCGCCGGGTTGTCCATCATCACCACGAGCTTCGAGGAGGGGCCGCGGCGCAACCAGGCGCTCCTGGTGTACTCGGGCACCGCCGCCGGAGGTTTCTCCCTCGGGCTGGTGCTCGGCGGTCTGCTCGCCGCCGTGGACTGGCGCTGGGTGCTGTTCGCGCCGGCGGTGCTGGCCCTGATCATCCTGGTCCTGGCGGTGCCGCTGATCCCCGCCAGTCCCATGGAACGTTCCCAGGAGCGCAGGCTGGACGTGGCGGGCGCGGTGACCATCACCGCCGCCATCATGCTGCTGGTGCTCGGTGTCGAGCGCGCCGCCCACGTGGGCGCCGGGTGGACCGCCGGCGCGCTGGTCACCGGGCTGGCCCTGGTCGCGCTCTTCCTCGTGATCGAACGCCGCTCCGCCGCGCCGCTGGTGCGCCTGGGCATCTTCCGCTCCGCGCCGCTCGTCCGCGCCAACCTCGCGGGGCTGCTGTTCTCCGGGGCCTTCTTCGGCTTCCAGTTCATCGCCGTTCTGTATCTCCAGGAGGTGCGCGGCTGGACCTCGCTGCAGACCAGCCTGGCCATGCTCGCGGTCGGCGCGGACGCCGTCCTCGCCCCGACCCTGACCCCGCGGCTGGTCAACCGGTTCGGCAACGCGAGGGTCATCCTGGCCGGGCTGCTGTTCGCCGTGCTCTCGTACGTGTTGTTCCTGCCCATCGGCATGGACACCGTCTACCTGGCGATGTTCCCCACCATGATCATCCTGGGGGTGGCGTTCGCCCTGGCGTACGGTCCGCTCACCATCGTCGCCACCGACGGCGTGGACGAGAGCGAGCAGGGCCTGGCCGGCGGGCTGCTCTACACCTCCTTCCAGTTCGGCGCGGCGCTCGGGCTGGCGGCCAGCACCACGGTGATCGTGGCCGTGGCGGACGCGGGGGACCTGCTCGGCGCCTACCGCACCGCGCTTGCCGTGCCGATCGCCGCCGCGGCCCTGGCCGTCGTGGTCAGCGCTTTCGGCCTGCGGAAGGGAGCCGCGCGATGACGTCGTTCGCGGAGATCGAGGCCGAGTTCAACGCCATTGTGGGCGCCACCGTGTACGCCACCATGGTCACCGTGGACGCCCGCAACCGCCCGCGCACCCGGGTGCTCATCCCCATCTGGGAGAACGTGGACGGGCGGCCGCTGGGCTGGCTGGCCACCTACCGGACCCCGGTCAAGGCGGCCCACCTGGCCGGCAACCCGCACACCTCGTTCTCGTACTGGAAGCCCGGCAACAACTCGGTCGCCGTCGACGCCGTGGCCGCGTGGGTGGACGACCTGGACGTGCGGCGGCGCGTGTGGGATCTCTACCGCGCCACCAGCCCCCGGGGCGCCGGGTACGACCTGGGCAGCTTCTGGCGCTCGCCGGCCGACCCCAAGCTGCACGTCCTGCGCCTCGACCCCTTCCGCGTCCAGGTCATCCGCGGCATGGACCTGCGCAGCCGCATCTGGACGGCCGGCTGAGCGGGCGGGTCAGGCGTGGCTGACGATCACCTTGCCGAAGCCGCCGCCTGACCCGCAGTAGGCGAAGGCGTCGGGCACCTGCTCGAACGGGAACACCCGGTCGATCACCGGGCGCAGCCGGTGCGCCTCGACGGCCCGGTTCAGCTCGAGGAAGTGGGCCCGGCTGCCGGTGGCGATCCGGCGCAGCACCGAACCGGCCATGAACAGGGTGGCGGGGTCGACGGGTGCGGCTCCTTCGGCGCCGGAGAGCCAGTAGCCGACGAAGGCGACCTCGCCGCCGGCCGCGACGGACCGCAGCGACTGCTCCAGCGGCCCCGTCGCGTCGACGACGCGATCGGCTCCCCGGCCGTCGGTCAGCGCGTGCACCTCCTTCCACCAGGCCGGGTTCTCCCGGTAGTTGATCACC
Organism: Nonomuraea sp. NPDC052116; assembly: GCF_040680035.1. Classification (NCBI taxonomy): domain Bacteria; kingdom Bacillati; phylum Actinomycetota; class Actinomycetes; order Streptosporangiales; family Streptosporangiaceae; genus Nonomuraea; species Nonomuraea sp. NPDC052116. The sequence continues at coordinate 18,305 of NZ_JBFAWA010000018.1, forward strand.
TCGTCCGCTCCGAGAGCCCTCAGCCGCTCGGCCTTGGCGGGGCCGGACGTGGTCACGATCACTCTGGCTCCGGCCAGCTTGGCGAAGAGCAGCACGAACAGCGACACGGCGCCCGACCCGAGCGTCAGCACGGTCGTGCCGGCGTGCGGGGCGCCGCCGGAGGTCAGGGAGTTCCACGCGGTCACCGCCGCCAGCGGCAGCGCCGCGGCCTCCTCGTACGACAGGTGCTCGGGGATGGGCACGACGCCGTCCTCGCTCAGCAGCGCGTACTCGGTCAGCACGCCGTCGATCATGGTGCCGAGCTGGGCGGCGTCCTCGCGCCGGAACGGGCCGTCCAGCCAGCGCGGGAAGACGGTGGCCGCCACCCGGTCACCTGGCCTGACCCGGGTGACGTCCGCGCCGACCGCCACGACCTCGCCCACTCCCTCGCAGCCGGGCACCACGCCGGGGGTCACCGGCAGCGGATAGTCTCCGGACAGCACGCGCAGGTCGCGGAACCCGAGGGAGTTCGCGCGGATCCTGACCACGACCTGCCCGCGCCCGGGTTCGGGCTCGTCGCGGTCGTGCAGCGTCAGCCCGTCGAGGCCGCGTCCGGGCACGAGGCGGTAGCTCTTCATCTGATGTCCTCTCCGGTTCCGCATGAGTGGGGACGATCGTGCGGGGCGGCCAGGGTGGCCGGCAATTCCCCGGGGGGAATCGCGGGCCCGCACGGCGACCGGATAGAACAGAGCGGTGAGCAGCACAACCATGGAGAACGGCGTCGGCACGGAGCTGAGACGCTGGCGCGGGCTTCGCCGGGTCAGCCAGCTCGAACTGGCCACGCTGGCCGGCACGACCCAGCGCCATCTGAGCTTCATCGAGAGCGGCCGTTCCCGGCCGGGGCGCGCGATCGTGATCCGGCTGGCCGAGTCGCTCGGGCTGTCGCTGCGGGAGCGCAACGACCTGCTCACCGCGGCCGGCTACGCGCCGGTGTTCGCCGAGTCGGGCCTGGAGGAGTCGGCGCTGCGGCCGGTCCGCGCCGCGCTCGAACAGATCCTGTACGGTCACCTGCCGTATCCGGCCCTCGTCATCGCGCCGTACGGCCGGGTGGTGGCGGCGAACGACGCCGTCGAGGTGTTCACCGAGGGCGCGGCGCCCGAGCTGCTCGAACCGCCGGTCAACATGCTGCGGCTCATGCTCCATCCGGACGGGATGGCCCCCAGGGTGCGCAACCTGGGCGAATGGGGCCGGCACATCATCGAGAACCTCCGTGCCCGAGCCCGCCGGAGCCCGGACCCGCGCCTGGAGGACTTCGCCGCCGAACTGGCCGGCTACGTCCCCCAGGCGCCGGTCGGGCCCGAGCATCTCGGTTTCTCCGTCCCCATGAGGCTGGCCTCGGCGGACGGGGAGCTACGCCTGATCACCACGCTGACCTCGTTCGCGACGGCGACCGACGTCACGCTCGCCGAGCTGCACCTGGAGGCGTTCCTGCCCGCCGACCAGGCCACCGCCGAACTGCTCCGGCGCCGGGCCGAGCGTTGAGGTCAGCTCACCGAAAGGCGGTCGACGTTGGGGCCGCCGTTCGACGTGGTGGCGGTGGCTCTGATCTTGTTCACCCCCTGGGCGAGGTCGGCGGTCAGGGTGACGGTCTGCCAGGTGGTCCAGGCGCCGGTGCCGGTGAAGTCGCGGGTGACCGAGGTGCCGTTGACCGCGATGGTCATCGGCCGGTTGGCCGTGGTGCCGTTGGCGAAGCGGAGCTCCAGGGTGACCGGCCCGGCCGTCGCGGCGTTCACCGTCCACTCCACGTAGCTGCCCGTCACGTTGTCGTAGTTCACGAACCCCGTGCCGGTGTAGCCCGCGTGGTTGGACTCCACCACGCCCTGCGAGATCGTCGCGTCCTCCGCCTGGTAGACGGCGGGGCCGCTGCCGGTGGTCTCGGTGACGGCGTTCGACGGTCCTGAGGAGTTGCCCGCCGCGTCATGGGCCTTGACCGTGAACGTGTACGGCGTGCCGGCCGCCAGGCCGGAGACCGTGGCGGTGGTGCCGGTGACCGTTGTGGCCAGGGCGGTGCCGTTGTAGACGTCGTAGCCGGTGACGCCGACGTTGTCGGTGGAGGCGTCCCAGGCCAGCGTGACGCTGGACGAGGTCTTGCCGGTGGTGCGCAGGTTGCCGGGCACGGACGGGCTCTGGGTGTCGGGCGGCCCGGTTGGGACGGTGAGGGTCGCGGTGTTCCACCCGGACACCCGCACGCTCGGCGAGCCGGTCAGGTCGGAGGCCCGGTACGTGGCGGTGAGGGTCTTGGATTCCCCCGGCCAGAGGCTGGTCGCGTTGTCCGACCACTGGATCGGCAGGACGGGCTTGCCCGCCGCGTCCACCACGTCGGCGTCCAGCATGAAGGCGGGGACGGCGCCGGTGCCGGTGTTCTTGATCGTCACGGTGACCGTGCCGGGGGATGGCGCGGAGGCGGTGGCGGTGATCGGGGCCTGGGCCAGGTTGTTGAGGCCCTTCAGGTTGGCGTAGCTGGAGGTCGGTACGTAGTACCAGTCGTTGTTGTCCCAGTCGATCACGTCGTCCGAGGTGGACAGGGCGTAGACGTTGCGGTCGATCTCCTGGCCGTCGCGCAGCAGCGTCAGCCGTACCAGGTAGGTCGTGGAGAGACCGCTGACAGCCGGTACGGTCACCGCGGTGGCCTTGCCCCCGTCGGCGGGGACGCTGACCGTCGCGGTGTTGCTGTATTTGGCGGATCCGTCCATGTTGAACACGTCCGTCTTGACGGTCAGGCCCGAGGCGGCCGAGACGCCGGAGTTGACCACGACGACGGACTTGTTGTCGTACGAGTACTGGACGTGCAGCGGCTTGTTGGCCTCGCGGGCGCCCCAGTAGGAGCCGCCCTGGTCCAGGTAGTAGTCGAAGAGCTGCCAGTGGAGCGAGGACCAGCCGCTGTTGAGCATCCAGTAGATGACGCCGGTGGACGGGTTGCTCGAGTCGGTGAAGTTGCGGCCGTAGGCCTCGAACTGCGCTCGGACCGCCTCGTACTGGGCGAGCTGCGCCTTCTTCATGTAGTCCGTCAGGCCGGACGGCACGCCGTACCTGCCTCTGAGGGCGTTGTGGTAGATGGTCAGGTCGTCGAAGGTGCTCGACGGCGAGCGGTGATACTGCGTCGCGCTCGGGCTCTGCCAGAGCGAGTCGATCTGCGCGGAGGTCATCATCCGCTTGAGCGAGTCGAGCGTCGGGACGTCGGGGCCGGCGCCGGTCTCGGAGTTGAAGCCGAACGCCCCGCCTTCGCGCTTGTTGTACCAGTAGCTCGGCGGCACCCAGTCGTACGGGCCGGGCATCTTCATGCCCGAGTTGCCCAGTTGCGGGCTGGACTTGTCGGAGGCCACGGACACGATCGGGAGCTGCCACTCGGCCGCGGTGAGGGCGTCGAGGTAGTTGGTCTCCTTCTGGGCCGGCGGCGGGTTGTCCGAGCCGATCAGGAACGAGATCACGCTGGGGTGGTTGCGCAGCCGGGTGGCCTCCGCCTGCATGGACGCCTTGGCGATCGGATAGTCGGAGCTGCTGAAGGAGCCTTCCCACTTGTCGCAGCACTCCCAGCCGGGCAGGGTCAGGATGCCGTACTTGTCGGCCAGGTCGTAGAGCTCGTCGGTGTCCAGGTGGCCTTCGACGCGGATCGTGTTGAGGCCGAGGTCCTTGACGTAGCGGATCTTGTCTTCCAGGTAGCCCAGGTTCTTGCGGAGGAAGATGTCGGGAGACCAGCCGCCGCCCCTGATCAGGATCGGCCTGCCGTTGATCTTGTAGTAACGGCGCCCGCCGGCGTTCTTGCCCGACTCCACCTTGCGCACGCCGAAGCGCTGGGTCAGCGTGTCGCTCTCCGCGCCGCCGGCCGTCGCCGTGAGGTTCAGGTCGTAGAGCGGCTGGGCGCCCATGGTGTGCGGCCACCACACCTGCGGGCTGGCCAGCGTCTGGTTGAACGTGATCCGCTTGGTCTGGTTCGCGGCCAGCGCGACGTCCTGCGAGAACTCCAGCGAGCCGATCGTCCCCTTGACGGTGGCGTTCACGGCGCTGCCGGCGCCGTTGCGGACGTCGACCTTGATGGTGAGGTCGGCGCGGTCGAGCGCCGGCACCGCGAGGTTCGTGATCACATGCGCGTCGCGCAGCGAGACGTCGGCGCTGCGCCGGATCAGGACGTCGCGGAAGATGCCCATGTTGTCGTCGCGCGGCAGCTGCACCCAGTCGATCCAGCCGATCGTGAGGTGGTTGTTGGGGTTGTTCGGGTTGATGCGGAAGGCCACCGAGTTGGCGCCCGGGTGCACCAGGGCGGTGACGTCCCGTTCGTTGCGGGTGTAGGCCCCGGCCACCTGGGCGGCGGTGGCGACCTGGGTGCCGTTCACCCACACGTCGGCGCTGGAGATCACACCGCTGACGTCGAGGAAGGTCCGTAATCCGGACTCGTCGCCGAGGGTGAAGTCGGAGCGGTACCACCACGGCACGTCGAAGTCCGCGGTCGGGATCGACTGCATGTTCGTGGAGTAGAAGGGGTCCGGGTAGACGTTGTTCTGCAGCAGGCCGGCGAGCACGGTCGAGCGGGGGCCCACCGGATACCAGCCGGTGGCCGCGTAACCGGGCGTGGAGATCGCGGCACCGGAGTCGGACACCTTCGCCGTGGACTGGATCTTGTATCCCGTCAGGGCGGTCGTCGCCGGTACGGCCTGCGCGGAGGCGGGCAGGGCCACGCCCGCGGCGTTCACCAGCAGTACACAGGCCGATAACAGGATGAGGATGAGCCGAGAGCGCGCCATGGGGTCCCTCTCTAGGCTGGTCTATTCGTTAATAAACCTTCTTAACAAATAAACCGGATCCCGTAAATGGAGAATCCGCGGGAACCCTACGGCGCCTCGGCTACGACCAGAGCCCGGACGACTGGGTGCGGGAAGCGGGGATCCGGCTCGTCAGGGACGTTCCGGCGACCCCCGGCACCCGGGCGGCGGCCTACCGCATGCTGGCCGCCCTGCCCGGGGCCCGCGTGGTCGACGACGTCCGCGACCCGGCGAACCGATCTTCGGCGGCGTACGTCAAGAGGGCATGACATCACGCGTTCTCGCCCTGCTCGCCCTCGTGGCTGGGCTGGTCGTGTTCACCGGCGGCACGGCGTCCGCCTGCCAGTGTGTGCAGCGAACTCCGAAAGATCGGATGGACGGCGCGGCCGCCGTGTTCACCGGCACGGTGACGCGGGTCGCCACGGACCCGGATGAATCCGGCGGAGGGCACGTCATCGCCGTCCTGCGCGCCGACCACGTCTACAAGGGGGAGGCGCGCGAGTGGTTCCGGGTCTCCACCCGCAGCGAAGGGCCCGCCTGCGGGTACGACTTCGCCGCGGGCTCCCGCCACCTGGTGTTCGCCGGCGGACGCGACGCGGCGCTGACCACGTCCAGCTGCTCGGGCAACGCGTCGCTGCCGGCCGGCGACCGGCCGTTGCGGCGTGACGACGACGAAGGGCTCACCCAGGAGCTGATCGCCGCCCTGGGCACCCCCACGCGTGTCCGCCACACCGCCGCCACCGAGCCCGCCGCCACCGAGAGCGCGCCCGCGGAGCCCGCCACCGAGCCCGCGGATGCCGAGACCGTCGCCCAGCCCGCCGCCGACCAGACCGCCGGTCCGAACGGGGGCACCGGCGTGCTGGTGGCCGCCCTGGCGGTGCTGGGCGTCGTGGCGCTGGTGGCGGGAGGCGGTTGGGCGTACCGAAGGCGCTCCTCCACCTGACCGGCGTCCGTCAGGTCAGGGTCGGTACGCCGCCGCACTCGGCCCGTTCGACCGTGACACCGGGCAGGCCCCTGACCCATCGGCCGGTGATCTCGCCGAGCCGCGCGGCCTGCGGGGGAGTGCGGCCCAGTCCGATGGCGTAGCGGGCCGATCGAGGACCGGACTCGAACGGGCGCGGCCAGGCGTGGACGTCCCGCAACCCGGCCTCCTCCAGGGCGGCGAGCAGGTCCAGCATCCGCCCTCTGACGCGGCCGAGCGTCGCGTCAAGCTCCTCAGGGCGGTTCGAGCGCACGGTCAGGACCGCCCAGGCCGCGTGCCGCCGGTGGAGGGGCGGCGGTGCGGGCAGTTCGGCGGAGCGGCCGCTCTCGACGAGCTCCCATGCCTGGTAGAGCTCCTGGGTGAGCAGGTCCAGGCCGCCGGGGGTGACCTGGCGAGCGCAGTTGCGTACGGGGGCGCTGGGCGTCATCACCGCGATCGGGGCCGGCTGGGGCGAGGCGGGGCCGAGGGTTACCGGGTCTCGCCAGTCCCAGGCGGCCCACGTACTGAAGAAGAGGCTCAGCAGGTCGTCGGCAGGCAGGTCGCCGCTCTCCCGTACGGTGTGCGCGGCCATGACCGTCCAGGCCAGGCCGGGCAGCCCGCCGAACGGGGCCGAGTCCAGGCCGCGTGCCCGCGCCCACGCCTTCACCCGCCGGGCGAGCAGGGCGAAACGGGCGTGCTGCCCGCCGACGGCGGCGCGGATCGCGTCCGCGTCGCTGACCGCGCTCAAGGCGATCGCGGCCGCCTCGCCCAGCTCGGCGCGGCGGGCCGGCGCCTGCTCGGGGGGCAGCGATCCGGTGGGGACCACGGTCAGGTCCACCTCCAGCTCGTCGGTACGGAACCGCAGGCCCGGCACCCGCGCGCCGATCACCTGGCGCAGCCGGTCGAGGTCGGGCAGCGTGGCCCGCACCCGGGCCTCGACCTCGGCCATGTCCGGTTCGCCGGGCAGCGCGGCCACCAGGTCCAGGTCCGCGCCGGGGAGTTCGCAGCCCATGCGCCGGGACCCGGCGACGGACACGACACCCGGCCGCAGCGCCTCCGCCAGCCGCCGGGCCACCCGATCGGCCGAGTCGTCGGGCTGCTCCTTGCCGCCGGTCGCGGGCTCGGCGATCCTGCGGATCTCGCCCGTGCCCAGGGCGACCCGCGCTCGGGGGCGCATGGGCTCGTCCGCGCGGCGCGACAGCAGCACCAGCTCTCCCACCTCCGCCGTCATCCCCGCCAGCCGGATCGGGTCGTCCGTACGGCCGAGCGTCAGGTGCGGGGTGAAGCCCTCGGGGCGTCCCTCGCAGCGGGGGAAGCGCCGTTCGAGCGCGCGGCGCAGGCGGGCCCAGGGCGTCGGGTCGCCGGCGGCGGGGTCGAGCCAGGCCGTCGCGTGGTCGCGATGCCGGAACGTACGCACCCCTTCCAGCCTGGCGGTGAACGGCGCGACCTCGGCGGCGGCCGCGGCCACCAGGGACGCCGCCGCCTCGAACTCCGACTCCGGCACGAAGCCGAAGAGCAGGTTGACGTGCGGCGGCCAGCGGTCGATCTGCGGATCGTGCGCCCGGCGGACGGCCTGGATCGGCGGCCACAGCTCCCGCGGCGGTATCCACGCCACCGCCGTCCGCGCCGTCGGCGGCACGTCGAGTACCCCGCCGGGCTCCGCACCCTCGAGGTCCAGGACCGCCTCCACCCCGTAGTGGTCGGAGACGTACAGCCCGTCGGGGGTGGGCGTGTCGCCGCGCAGGGACACCGAGATCACCCTAGGCCGGCCGCGCAGCAGGATCCGGTCCAGGCGCGAGGCCCGGCCGGACAGGGAGGCGAGCGCCGCCAGCGGGTTGGCGTCCGGGTCGAAGGTGGGGGTCTGGTCGGGTCCGCGCGCCTCCGTCCAGGCGTCGCGCAGGCCGAGCGCGGACGCGGGGGTGTCGGTGCCGTCGTTGAAGTCGCCCAGCAGGATCAGGTCGCCGTCCACGCCGGCCAGCCCCTCGGCGATCCTGGCCAGCTCGGCCCGCCGCCTGGCCGCGCCGTCGGCGGAGTGGTCGCTGGTCAGGTGGGTGGCGGCGACGACGAGGACGCCGGTGGCGGTGTCCACGGCGATGGCCGCCACCGACTTGTGCGGGCCGAGCTCGTGCCGGGCCGCCTCCCGTACGGGCAGCCGGCTGAGCAGCAGCAGGCCGCTGTCGTCGACGTCCGGGCCGTACGGGTCGGTGCCGAGGGTGTAGCCGGCGCGTACCCAGGGGGCCGCCAGCAGCATCGACACCAGCTCGGGCTCGACCTCCTGCAGGGCGATGACGTCGGCGTCGGCCGCTTCGAGGGCCGCGAGGAGCAGGCGACGGCGCCGGGCCGTGTCGAGGAGATCGCTGTCGTAGCGGTCCCACAGCGTGTTCCACGTCAGCACGCGCGGAGCCGGATGCCCGGCGCGCCCGCGTCCGATGGCCGGGCGCCATCCGTCCACCGGATCCCAGGCGTGCGGGGTCCTGGCCGTGAAGAACGGCGGCCGCAGGCGGCGCGGGTCGCGTGCCCGGCCGGCCTCGCAGGTGTCGACGCGGTCCAGGCCCGTGGCGCGGTCCCAGACCAGCTCGCCGTCCGCCTCGACGAACAGCACCCGGTGCCAGGGGATGTCGCCTCCCGGGGTGAAGGCGGGCAGCGCGACGCGCTTGGGGGCGGCGTTGCGCTGGCCGACCCCCAGGACGAACCGGGACGGGTCGAACCGCGGGTCCCAGCGGATCCGGTGGTAGATCTCCTCACTGGTACGCATCACGCCTCCAAGATCCCGTCCACGTCGTCGACGGTGCCGCGCGCCCCGACGTACCAGGTGCGGTGGGCCTGCCCGGGATACGGCGGGACGAACCGGCGCGCCTGCGCGGCCAGCACGTGCGCGGGCACCGGATGGGCGCGGCGGGCGTTGCGCCGGTGCAGCTCGTCCTCCTCCACCAGCACGACCGCGTGCGTGGTCAGCGCGTCGCGGCGGCGCGCCACGGCGTGGACGAGGGAACGCTGGTGCTGGTTGAGCGAGGTGGCGTCCCACACCACGGTGCCGCCGGCGGCCAGGGCGGCGTCGAGCCGGTCGAGCCCCTCGCCGAGCACCTCCCGGTTGGCCCGCTGGTCCGCCCGCGAGCCCCGGGCCTGGCGCAGGTCGTCCAGCGACAGGTACGCGTCGGTCCCCGAAAGGCCCGCCGCGAACGTGCTCTTCCCGCTGCCCGACGGCCCGACCAGCTGCACCAGCCTGGGGAACGGCCTGGACCGCCACCGCCAGGTCGCGGCCACGGCCTCCTCGACCGTCGAGATCCGTCCCCTGGCCCAGGAGTCGCGGGCCTCCGCCCAGCACCGGTCGGCCGCCTCCGCGCCGAGTCCGGCCAGGGCCTCGCGCAGCCCGGCGCGGAACGGCTCCAGCGGCTCCGGGCCGAGCAGCCCGGCGTCCTCGGCGTGCAGGGCCGACCATTCGACCTGCTCGCGGGCCTGGTCGCGCTCGTCGTCCGCGCGCCCGGCCGGCACGGCCGCCGCGACGGCGTGCAGCACGCCCAGGTCGGCGGCCAACGCCATGCGCCCCAGCCCGGCCCGCCGCTCCTCGTCCGGGTACGGGCGGTGCAGCGCACCGTGCAGCCCGACCAGGTCCGCGACCCGCCGCGCCGACCGCATGCCCAGCGGCCCCGCCAGCCGCGCCGCCAACGCGGCCCGCGGCACGGCGTGCGCCACCACGGCCAGCACCCCCGCCAGCCGGGCATCTCCACACCGGTCGATCGCATCCAGCCGCGCCACCACCTCGGCCGCCGCCTCGGGGGCCACCGCGTCCGGGGTCGCTCCTTCGGTTCCGGGCAGGTCCACTGCGGCCAGCAGGGCGCTCACGTCGGGGTCCGCGCCCGAGCGCACCGACCACAGCGCCGCCGCCGGGCCCAGAGCGTTCGGCACGACGGTGGCGTGCATCCAGTGCGTGTCCGTCCGCACGTGCCGCGGCCGCACCCACTTGGCCACCCGCCCCGCGAACTCCGCCCGCCCGAACCCCTCGTCGGCCCGCACCACGTAGCCCTCCTGCCGGTCAAGGTCCAGCCGCAACCCCCGCAGCGCCCGCTCGTCGAAGACGCCGCGCCACAGCACCGGCGGCACCGGGATCCCCAGCCCGCGCAGGAAGCCGACCGTGCGGTCCCAGTCCAGGCACCGATCGCCGTCCCAGACCGAGAACCCGTAGAACCAGCTCTCCAGCCCCTGGTACGCGATGGAGTGCCGGGCGTACAGGTTCTCCCCGCACACGCGCCACCCCGCGGGGATCCGCCCGCCGATCCGCCCCTGCAGACCCTTCACCCACGCCCGGGACGGGTGGTGGGCCGAGTCCAGCGACCTGGCGTGCATCCCGTCGGCGTACAGGGTGGTGTTCTCCCCGTCGAGCTTCTCGGTGACGACGACCTCGCGCCCGCGCAGCCCGGACAGGTCGCCCGCGCGCACGTCGTCCGGGGTCGCACCGGGCGACCAGGGCAGGTGAGGGGTACGCGGATAGTGCACGCGCATGATCCCTCCCCCCGCTCGGCCGCAGTCACTGTACAAGCGGCAGGAATCACGCCTCCATCGAATAAACCGTCGTTTCGGAATATGTACGAAACTTTCACCGGCGCATCTCGTTCGCTGACCAGGCCGAATGGCTTCTGTTGGCCTGGTGGCTGACAAGGCTCGTTGACAGCCCTGTAAAGCCATGCCGATACTTTCGACACAAGGCCGATAATTTCGGAACCGTCGCGAGGAGGAAGCACATGCTCATCCGCCGTGCCTGCGCCTTGGTCGTGGCGCTGGTCGTCGCCATCGTGATGCCGCCCGGCATCGCCAACGCGGCCCCCATAACCTCCAACCAGACCGGCACCAACAACGGCTACTTCTATTCGTTCTGGACCGACAGAGCCGGGTCGGTGTCCATGAACCTCGGATCCGGCGGCAATTACAGCACCTCATGGAGCAACACCGGCAATTTCGTCGCCGGTAAGGGCTGGAATCCCGGCGGGCGCAGGACCGTGAACTACTCGGGTAGCTTCAACCCGTCCGGCAACGCCTATCTGGCCCTCTACGGCTGGACGAGAAATCCGCTCGTGGAGTATTACGTCGTCGACAACTGGGGCACCTACCGGCCCACGGGCACGTACAAGGGCACCGTGACCAGCGACGGCGGCACGTACGACATCTACCAGACGACGCGGTACAACGCCCCCTCCATCGAAGGCACGAGAACCTTCAACCAATATTGGAGCGTCCGGCAGTCCAAGAAGACAGGCGGCACCATCACCGCCGGCAACCATTTCGACGCATGGGCCCGCTACGGCATGAACCTGGGCGGCCACGATTACATGATCCTCGCGACAGAGGGATATCAGAGCAGCGGAAACTCCAACATCACGGTGGACGGCTCTTCTTCAGGAGGAGGCGGCAACCCCGGCGGCGGCTGCACCGCGTCGTTGTCCGCGGGGCAGCAGTGGAGCGACCGGTACAACCTCAACGTCGCCGTCAGCGGCTCCAGCAACTGGACCGTGACGATGAACGTGCCGTCCCCGGCGAAGATCATCGCTACCTGGAACATCACCGCCAGTTACCCCAGCGCCCAGGTGCTGACCGCCAGGCCCAACGGCAACGGCGACAACTGGGGCGTGACGATCCAGCACAACGGCAACCAGACCTGGCCGACGGTCTCCTGCGGCGCGGGCTGACCGTTGGCGACAGGCCGGAAAGATCTTTCCGGCCTGTCCCTCTCGACCATGAATGCCCGCTGGGTCACAATCGGCGCTGGTGCCACAAGCACGCTACAGAGCCACTACAGGCGAGGAGCGGGTCATGGTCGACGCGACCTTTGCAATCTTGGGCCCGGTACGGGTGAGCTGGGCCGATGGCAGGCAGGTGCATCTCAGCGGCAAGCCGCGCGCCGTCCTCGCCAGCCTGCTGCTCAACGTCAACACGCTGGTGTCCCGGGAGCGGCTGGTGGAGGCCCTGTGGGAAAACCCCCCTCCCTCCGCCATCCCCAACCTGCAGACCTACATCGGCCAGCTCCGCAGGAGCCTGTCGCTCGACACGCGGCTGCTCACCAGGGAAACGGGCTACACCTTCGAGGCGCAGGCCGAGGAGGTGGACCTCCTCCAGTTCGAACAGGCGATCCGGCTGGCGCGGAAAGAGTCCGAGGCGGGCGACATCCGCGCCGCCGTCGCCCAGTTCGAGAGGGCTCTGGGGATGTGGCGGGGCAAACCCGCCGAAGGCACCAAACTCTCCGGTCACATGCTCGCCCGCGTGACCGAGCTGGAAGAGCGGCTGGCCATGGTCAGGCTGGACTGGGCCGAGGCGAAGCTCGCCCTCGGCCGGCCCGCGGAGGTGATCGAGGACCTCCGCGCGTTCGTCGCCGAGCAGCCGCTGCGCGAGCGCGCGTGGCGGCTGCTCATGCTCGCGCACTCGCGAGCGGGACAACGGGACAAGGCGCTGGAGGCCTTCCAGCACGCCCGCTCGGTGCTCACCGACGAGCTGGGCCTGGAGCCCGGCGAGGAGCTCCAGCAACTGCAGGCCGCCATCCTGGCCGGCACCACGCCGGTGAGCGAGCCCGCACCGTGGACGCCGGTCTGCCGGCTCCCCTCGGACGTCAAGCATTTCAGCGGCAGGGAAGCCGAGCTGTTCGAGCTGGACGGGCTCCTCCCGCTCCCGGACGAGGCCCCGCCGCGTACCGCCACGACCTGCGTGATCGCCGGCACCGGCGGGGTCGGGAAGACCGCGCTCGCCACCCACTGGGCCCACACGGCACGCGACCGCTTTCCCGACGGCCAGCTCTACGTGGACCTGCGGGGATTCAGCCCCGGCGCGACGCCCATGCCACCGTCGGAGGCGGTGCGGATCCTGCTGGGGTTCCTCCACGTGCCCCACCACCGGATGCCCTCCACCTTCGGCGAGCAGATCGGGCTCTACCGGAGCCTGCTGGCCGGCCGGCGGGTGCTCGTCCTCCTGGACAACGCCCGCGAACCGGACCAGGTGCGCCCATTACTACCCCCGTCTCCGGAGGCCCTCACCCTGGTGACCGGCCGGACCGCGCTCACCGGCCTGATCGCGGCCGAGGGCGCCCACTTACTGCGGCTCGCGCCGCTCTCCGACGCGCAGGCCGGCCAGCTGCTGAGGCGCCGCCTGGGCCAGGACCGCATGGCGGCCGAACGCGAGGCGGTGGACGGCATCATCAAGACCTGCGCGGGGCTGCCGCTGGCCCTCGGGATCGTCGCCGCGCGGGCCATCATCAACGCCGGCCTTCCGCTCACCGCGCTGGCGGACGAGCTCCAGGCGGAGCCCACCCGGTTGGACGCCCTGCAGACCGACGAGCTGAGCACCGACCTGCGGGAGATCTTCGGCTCCTCCTATCGCGTGCTGGCCCCCGAGGCGGCCGGGACCTTCGCCCATCTGGGCCTCGTGACGGGCCCGGACACGAGCCTGCTCGCCGTCGCCGGCCTCATCGGCCGCCCGGTGGCGCACACGCGTATGCTGCTGCGCACCCTGGAAACCGCCCATCTGCTGGACCAGCACGTTCCCGGCCGGTATCGGATGCACGACCTCGTCCGCCTCTACGCCATCGACCGCGCCCGCCTCGACCTGAGCGCGGAGGCCCGTGCCGCCGCCGTGCGCCGTCTCGTGGACTTCTACCTGCACACGTCGTACGCCGCCGACCGCCTGCTCTCCCCGCGCCGGCGCAGCGCCATCCGGATGGAGCCGCCCGCTCCCGGCTGCCTGACGGACGCCCTGGCGGACGTGGCGGCGGCCCAGGCCTGGTTCAAGGCCGAGCACGCCTGCGTGCTCGCCGCCCAGCGGCTGGCCGCCGAGCACGGTCTTCATGGCGCCGTATGGCAGCTGGCCTGGACGCTCGACACCTTCCACCTGGGCCACAACCTGCTCCAGAACTGTGTCTCGGCCTGGCGCCTGGCGTCCGGCGCCGTCGAACACGTGGCCGATGTGACCGCCCATGCCATGGTCCACCAGCTGCTCGGCCGCGCCTGCACCCGGGCGGGGCTGCACGCGGAGTCGCTGTCCCATTTCGCCGAAGCCCTCGCCCTGTACGAGCAGTCGGGAGACATCGCCGGCCAGGCCCATGTCCGCCATACGCTCGGGCTGGCGTGGGGCCACCGGGAGGAGCCCGCGCAGGCGCTGGTCCATCTGGAGCACGCCCTGCGGCTGTACAGGGACATCGACGACGCCATGGGGGAGGCCAACGCGCTCAACTCCCTGGGGTGGGGCACCGCGATGCTCGGCGACTTCGCCAGGGCCCGGGAGTACTGCGAGCAGGCGCTGGCCCTGCTCCGCAGCCATGGCGACCGCAACGGCGAGGCGGCGACCCTCGACAGTCTCGGCTACATCGCCCACCACACCGGCCGTCACGCCCGGGCCCTGGACTTCTACCGCGAGGCCCTGACGCTGCGGCGGGAGACCGGCAACGCCAGCCAGGAGGCCGACACGCTCTTCCACCTCGGCGACACCCACCACGCCCTCGGCCAGGACGGCGAAGCCGCCCGGGCCTGGGGCCAGGCCCTCGCCATCTACCAGGACCAGCACCGCACCGAGAAGGCGAAGCACGTGCGGGAGAGGCTCGACGCCTTGGGAGCGAGATCCTCCTAGAGGGCCGGCTACGCGGGCTGGAGGGGCTGTTCGGTCCAGATGCACTTGCCGGTGTCGGTGTAGCGGGTGCCCCAGCGATGGGAGATAGCGGAGACCAGCTGGAGCCCGCGGCCGCCCTCGTCGGTGTCGGCGGCGCGGCGGATGCGGGGCGTGGTCAGGCTGCCGTCGGAGACCTCGCAGGTGAGCACGTCGCTGCGGAGCAGGCGCAGGTGGATGGGGCCCTTGGCATGGCGGACGACGTTGCCGACCAGCTCGCTGGCCAGCAGCTCGGTGGTCATCGACAGGTCGTCCAGGTGCCAGGCGCTGAGCTGGGCGCGGACGTGTTCGCGGGCCTCGCCGGCGGCCTTGGGGTGTTCGGGCAGCGGCCAGGTGGCCATGTCGTCGTTCGGCAGCGCATGGGTGCGGACCACCAGCAGGGCCGCGTCGTCGGCGGTGCCCTGCCTGCCGGGCAGCAGGGTGGCGGTGAGGCTGTCGCACAGGGATTCCAGGCATGCGGCGCGGTGGAGCGGGGTCGCGTCCCGGTCCGGGTGCCGGCACGTCGCCGCGGGCGGGATCCTGGGGACCGTGTCGCCCAGCGCCTTGGCGAGATCGGCGATGCCCTGGTCGATGTCGAGGGTGGCGGATTCGACCAGGCCGTCGGTGTACAGCACCAGCAGGCTGCCTTCGGGCAGCTCCATCCGTACGGTGTCGAAGGGCGGGGTGGCGGCGCCGAGGGGCGAGTTCGGATCGGCGTCGGGGAAGTGGACGGCTCCGTCGGGGTGAACGACGGCGGGCGGCGGATGGCCGGCGCGGGTGACCACGCAGGAGCGGGTGGTGGCGTCGTACACCAGGTACAGGCAGGTGGCGTAGAAGTCGTCGCCGAGGCCGCTGACCACGTCGTTGAGGTGGGTGAGCAGCTCGTCGGGAGGCAGCTCCAGGTCGGCCAGGGTGCGGACCGCCGTACGCAGGCGGCCCATGGTGGCCGCCTCGGCCACGCCGTGTCCCATGACGTCGCCGATGACGAGGGCGACCCGGTCCGCCGACAGCGGGATGACGTCGTACCAGTCGCCGCCCACCTCCATGTCCTTGCCGGCGGGCAGGTAGCGGGCCGCGGCGGTGACCGCGGGCACGTCGGGCAGCCCGCGGGGGAGCAGCCCGCGCTGCAGTTCCTGGGCGCGCGTGTGCTCCCTGTCGTACAGGCGGGCCCGTTCCATGGCCTGGGCGACCAGCCCGCTGAGCGTGGTGAGCAGGTTGCGCTCCTCGCCCGTGAACTGGCGCGGCTCGGCGAAGGAGACGACGCAGCTGCCGACGGGGCGTCCCGAGGCGATCATCGGGAGGAAGGCCCACGCCTTCTTGCCGCCCGCCGCCGGCAGGTCGGCGGTCTCGGGGTAGCGCTCGATGTACTCCTCGACCGAGTTGATGAACATCGGCGTGCGATCCCGCAGGGTTTGAGAGATCGGGAGCCCCGTGGTGGCGGGGATCCGGGTCACCCGGTCGACGAACTCCTGCGAGTACCCGGTGAATCCGACCGGCCGCAGGTGGTCGCCCTCCAGGAAGGTGAGCATGAGACCGGCGGCGCCGAACGCCGGCAGGATGTGCTCGGCGGAGGCGTCGAAGACGTCCCGCACGGTGACCGCCTCGGCCAGCGCCCTGGTCAGCTGCTTGATGCGGGCGGACCGCTCCTGGGCCGCGCGCTCGGTGTGATCCGTGCGCTGCTCGGCGACCGCCTCGAGGTCGTCGTGGGTCTTGGTGATGTCCCACAGCGTGCCGACCATGCGCGCCGGCTCGCCGTTCTCGTCGACCAGCAACCGGCCGCGGGCGCGCACCCAGACGTCCGTCCCGTCCGGGCGGCACACCCGGTACTCGGTGCTGTACATCCTGCCCGCGCGGATCGCCTCGTCGATGTCGGTCAGCACCCACGGCAGATCCTCGGGGTGGACCAGGGCCATCCAGGTCTCGATGCGTCCGTCGAAGGTGCCCGGCTCGATGCCGAGCAGCGTCAGCATCGCGTCGTTCCAGATGGCGTCCCCGGTCCGGATGTCCCAGTCCCACGTGCCGATGGTCTCCAGGTGCCGCGGCAGGTGAGAGCCGGCGGACCGGCTCTGCCCGCCCATGGGGCCCGAGCCGGGCGGTGGCGCGGAGGGCCTGCCCAGGCGCCCGCCCACCCATCGGCTCAGCAGGTCGAGGAAGGCCCGCCGGCCGGGCGACGGCTCGTGCGAGGAGGCCGTCACGATCGACAGCGCGCCGACCGGCCCGCCGGGGCCGAGCAGCGGGACGGCCGTCATCGCCGTGCCGACCGGCCAGGACCGGGTCTCGGCCGTGGCGGAGCCCTGCTGGGGGATGCCGGCGGCGACGTTCGCCATGGAGACCCGGACGGACGCGGCGTCGCGGAAAGCGCGGGCCGGGGCGAGCGGACCGTTGCCGTCGACGCGCTCCCACGTGTGGGTGAGCGCGGGGGGTAGTCCGCTGGTCACGACGAGACGCAGCCCGCCGCCGTGGCCGGGGCTGCCGAGGTGCACCATCCCGCCCAGCCCGCCAAGATCGGCCACCGCCTGTTCGAGCGCGAACCGCAGGAGCTCGATCCCCCACAGATCGTCACCGACCTCCGCGAGCAGCCGTCTTCGCTCCTCGGAGATCTGGTCCGCCGACACGGTCCGCGGACCCTGCGCACGCTGTTCGCCCATCCCATCCCCTTCACCACGTCGCCGGGGTCATCAGCGTCGATCTGGGGGGAAATTGTTCATATTGGGGTATATCTACCGAGTATAACTACCCAGAGCGCACGACCCCTTGCTCCACTCGCGCGAGCGGTGGTGCGGGGCGCCCCGCGGCATGCGAGCATCCAGACGGGGTCGCGACCCCCGGATGATGAGCCGGTCTCTGGAGGGCTGAGTGCTACGAGTCGATTTCGGCGTGCTGGGGGAGATCTGCGCCTGGGCCGACGGCCAGGCGATCGAGCTGGGGCCGGCCAGGCAGCGAAGCGTGCTGGCGGCGCTGCTGGTGAAGGTCAACCAGCCGGTGTCCCTCGACCAGCTGACCGACTGCGTGTGGGGGGAGGATCCGCCCCGACGGCCGACCGCGACCCTGCAGAGCTACCTGTCGCGGCTGCGCACGTCCCTGCCGGCGGCCTGGGACGGCGGCATCCGCCGCAGCGGCGGCGGCTACCTGCTGCGGGCCGACGAGGGTGCGGTGGACCTGCACCGCTTCCGTGACCTGCGGAACCGGGCCCGCACGAGCGACGACGCCACCGCCGAACGCCTGTACGAGCAGGCGCTGGACCTGTGGCGCGGCGAGCCCTTCGCCGACCTGGACACCTCGTGGGCGGGGGCCCAGCGGCACGTCCTGCAGGGCGAGCGGCTGGCCGCGCGCCTGGCCTACCACGACGTACGGCTGCGCCGCGGCGGCCACGCCGCGCTCCTCGGCACCCTGGAGTCCCTGGCGGCCGAGCACCCGCTGGACGAGCGGCCGGCCGCCCAGCTGATCCTCGCCCTGTACCGCAGCGGCCGCCAGGGCGAGGCCTTCCAGCAGTACGAGCGGATCCGCAAGCGGCTGGCCGCCGACCTCGGTGTGGATCCCGGCCCCGACCTGCGGCTCCTGCACCACCAGATGCTCACCTCCGCGGTGGCGCCCGCCCCCGCCGAGTCCGCCCCCGTGTCTCCCGCGCCTCCCGCGCCCACGCCTCCACCCGCCGGGATCATGGTGCCGCGCCAGTTGCCCGCGCCGCCGCCGGTGTTCGTCGGACGCCCGCGCGAGCTTGCCACCCTGGACGACGCGCTGACCGGCGACGGCAGGGACCGGGTGGCGATGATCTCCGCCATCGGCGGGTACGGCGGCATCGGCAAGACCTGGCTGGCCCTGTACTGGGCGCACCACCATGTGGACCGCTTCCCGGACGGGCAGATCTACCTGGACCTGCGCGGATTCGACGCCGGGAACGCGCCGATGCCGGTGGAGACGGCCCTGCGCCTGCTGATCGGCGCGCTCGGCGCGGATCCCGCCGCCGTCCCGCAGCGGCCGGAGGAGCAGACCGCGCTCTACCGCAGCCTGACGGCCCGCAAACGCCTGCTGATCGTGCTCGACAACGCCCGCGACACCGCTCAGGTCGTCCCGCTGCTGCCGGGCACGCCCTCCTGCACCGTGCTGGTCACCAGCCGCAACCAGCTCCCCGGGCTGATCGCCGGCCATGACGCCCGCCACGTGCCGCTGGACGTGCTCGACGCCGCCGAAGCCCGCCGGCTGCTGGTGCACCACCTGGGGCCCGAGCGGGTGGACGCCGAGCCGGAGGCCGTGGCCGCCCTGGTGGAGCGCTGTGCCGGGCTGCCGCTGGCGCTGAGCATCATCGCGGCCCGCGCCCTGATGAGCCCGTGGCTCCCGCTCGCGTCCCTGGCCGAGGAGCTGCGCGCGGAGTCCACCCGGCTCGACGCGCTGGACGCCGGCGAGCTGTCGGCCGATCTGCGGACCGTGTTCGCCGCCTCGTACCGCGCGCTGGAGCCGGAGGCGGCCCGGCTGTTCCGATTACTGGCCCTGCACCCGGGACCGGACATCCCGCCGCCCGCCGCGGCGGGCCTCCTGGGCACCGACGCCCGGCGGCCCATGGCCGGGCTGGTCCGCGCGCACCTGGTCACCGAGCACGCTCCCGGCCGCTTCGCCCTCCACGACCTGCTGCGCGACTACGCGGCCGAACGGGTGTACGCCGAGGACACCGAGGCCGAGCGCGACGCGGCGCTGCGCCGCCTGCTGGACCACTACCTGCACACCGCGCACGCGGCGGCCCTGCTGTTCTACCCGAACCGGCGGGCGATCCAGCTGACCGAACCCCTGGCCCCCGGCGCCGCCCCGGTCGTCCTGCGCGACCACCAGCAGGCCGCCGACTGGCTCGCCGCCGAGATCCAGGCGCTGCTGTGGGCGGTCAGGCGGGCCGCCGACGCCGGGCTGGCCACGCACGCCTGGCAGCTGGCCTGGTCGCTGGCCGACTATCTCAACCGTCAGGGGCGCCGGCAGGACATCCTCACCACGCAGCAGGCCGCCCTGGACGCCGCCCGGGACCAGGACGACCTCGTCGGGCAGTGCCGGGCGCACCAGATCATCGCCCGCACCCATCTGCGGCTCGGCCGCTACGACGACGCCCGCGTCCAGCTCGATCACGCGCTCGACCTGTCCACCCGGCTCGGCGACCTGGCGCTCCAGGCCCGCGCGAACCACAGCCTCACCATGGTGTTCAGCGCTCAGGAGCGGCACGGCGAGGCCCTCGCGCACGCCCAGCGGGCACTCGAGCTCTACCGGGACCTGGGCGACAAGAGCAGCACCGCCGACATCCTCAACTCCGTCGGCTGGGAGCACGCCGAACTCGGGCACCACCGCGAGGCCGTCGACCACTGCGAGCAGGCCGTGGCCCTGTTCGAGTCGCTCGGCGACCCGTACGGCCAGGCGGCCGCCCTGGACAGCCTGGGCTACGCCCACCACCGCGCCGGCGACCACGACCGGGCCGCCGGCCGCTACCGGCACGCTCTGCGGCTGTTCCGGGAGGTGGGGGACCGCGGGGAGGAGGCGGCGTGCCTGCTCAACCTCGGCGACACCCACCGGTCCGCCGGTGACGAGGCGGCGGCCCGCCGGGAGTGGCGGGCCGCGCTGGACATCCTCGACGAGCTCGACCGGCCCGGCGACGATCCGGTACGGAGCAGGCTCGCCGCCCGCCTCGGCCTCACCGAGGACCGCTGAAGGCTCGGTGAGGTCCCCGCCGGCCGGATCACCCGCGCACGGTGGAGGTCCTCAGCTTCGGGTCGGCGGCGATCTCGGCCTCGGTGAACCGCTCGGTGACCCACTGGCCACGCGAGAACAGGACCGTCTGGTCGGTGTGGTGCGGCGAGCTGGGATCGGCCGAGAGCGAATAGGTGAGGATGGTCCGCGTACGCGGCCCGGCGGGGGTGAGCTCGACGGCCATCATGAAGGTCGAACCGGTGTCCACCTCCGGGTAGCGCCCGTCCGCGCCGAGGATGCCGCGCATGCGTACCCGGTCGAAGCAGCCCTCCCCTTCGGTGCAGCCGGGGATCGGGATCGAGGAGTAGCGCTGCGCCTGGCCCGGGGTGAGCGTCAGGGGGATGCCGCCGGCCTGGAAGGCGGCCACGGCGTCGGCCAGGGCTCGCCGTACCACCGGGTCGTCGCTCTTGAGACCCCGGGGGGTGGCCAGCGGGCGCGCGGGATCGAACGGCACCCGCCACGGGCTGTAGACGGGCTCTCCCGGCTTGGTGGGCTGCCCCAGCCGCTCGAAGAACTCGCGCCACAGGATGGCCCCCTGGCCGTCCAGGGTGGCCCGCCCGTTCCACTTGAGCAGCGTCCGGCAGGCCTCGCGCACGTCCACCGGCTTGCCGCCGGACGTGGTCAGGGTGCTGTCACGGCACAGCTTCGGCAGGTCCGGGCGCATGAGCTCGAAGGTGTGATTGCGCTTGCCCTGCACGCTCGCCTGCAGCGTCTCCAGGGTGAAGCCGGGAGCGCCGAGCCCGTCGGCGCCGGACAGCCGCTGGGCGATCATGTCCAGGCTGACGCGCGGGCGCGGCTCCAGATCGGTACGCGCCTTGCCGAACGCGCGCGGGTAGCCGGTCAGCGGCGCCGACGGGTTCGTCATCCAGAAGGTGTTGTTGGAGTTGGCCACGTAGTCGGCGCGGGTCAGCCTCGGCCGGCCGCCGGGCCCGAAGACGCCGGGCACGACGGCGTCGCGGTCCCTGCCCCACAGGCACGCGGAGGTCGAGCCGTCCAGGACGTACTCCTCCAGGCCCGGGATGGGGGAGGGCTTGCCGCAGCGCTCCGCCTGGGCGTCGGTGACGTGGGGGACCATCGAGGTGTCGGCGAAGTAGGCGCTCCCGCCGACGTCGGTGGCGAGCGTGTGGACGAACGGCATGCCCTGGTAGGTGTTCTGGGCGGCGCGCAGCTGGGTGAGGTTCCGGGCCCTGGCCATCGCCAGCCACTCGTCGGCCGCGCGCAGGTTGTCGGCGTTGGCGTCGGCCAGCGCGTAGGCGACCTTGCCGGTCTGCCCGGCGGCCAGCACCGGGCCGTAGCGCGAGGTGTAGAGCGTGTGGTCCACGACGGTGCCGTCCTGGAGGGTGACCTGCACCTCCTGGCGCCCCATCGGCTCGGTCCGGCCGTCCACCCGGTAGCTGGTGCGGTCCACGAGGTCGAGCCGGTAGAGGGTGAACCGCTGGGCGTGGGAGACCGTGTGGGTCCAGGCCGTGGTCGCGTTGTGGCCGATCTCGACGACCGGCGTGCCGTACAGGCTGCCGCCGGAGACGTCGAGCACGCCGGGGATGGTCAGCTGCACCTGGTAGAAGCGGCGGATCCCGTTCCAGGGGAAGTGCGGGTCGGCCAGCACCATGCCGTGGCCGTCGCGGGTCGCCCGGCGGCCGAGCGCCCAGGCGTTGCTGCCCGCGGCGGGCCTGCGCTCCGGCCCTTCGGCCTCGGCTTCCCCGACGACGTACTCCTTCATCCCGGCGATGCCGGTCATCCGGCTGAGGTCGAGCAGGTTGTTCCACAGGTCGGTCGCGGTGATGGGGCCGACCCAGGCCTTGCCCCGGCAGGTGGGATCCGGCAGGTTCGCCACGCCGGTCTGCTCCAGGTAGCGGTTGTATCCGGCGACGTAGCCGTCCACGAGCCGGCGCAGCTCGTCGGTCGGGCCCAGCGGCGATCGCCGGGCCAGCAGCCGCGGCACCGCGCCGGTGTCGGCGACGCTCTTGTAGTAGACGTCGCTGACCAGGTTGGCGACCGGGCGGACCGGGTCGTCGGACTTCGCCTGGGGGCCGAAGTACCGGGACCGCTCGCCCCGTAACGTCACCACCCAGGAGGCCAGCACGCAGAGGTTGTCCTGCGCGAAGGCGTAACCGTATCCGAATCCGAGCCCGCCGTAGTCCTTGGCGGATATGTGGGGAATGCCGTACTCGGTGCGCCGGATCTCGGCGGCGTAGCGGCCGTCGTCCGCCAGGGCCGGCGCGTCGGTGCGCACCACCACCATGACGGCGGCGACCAGGGCCAGCGCGATCAGCGCGGCCGGTTTCAGCTTCATCGCAACTCCTATTCGAAACGCGCGTTGTCGGGCGCGGTCATGCGCCTGAGCAGCGGGAGGGCGGTGAGGATCACCAGGAGGGAGGCGGCCAGGCCGCCGCCGAGGGAGGCGAAGTAGACCGGCCCGGGCATCGCGAGCGAGGCGCCCTTCATCGCGAGCTGGCCGATGAGCGGCTCGGCCACGGCGAAGCCGGCGCCGGCGGCGAGCACGGCGGCCAGGACGAGCGGCAGCGCCGACTCCAGCAGCACCACCGTGGCGAGGGTCCGCGTGGGCGTGCCGGCCAGCCGCAGCAGCGTGAACGGCTGCCTGCGCTCCACCAGGCCGCCGCCGACCGCCACCACGAGGCTGCACCCGCCCGCGACCAGGGTGAGCGCGACCATGGCCAGCGCGATGCTCTCCGCCCTGGTGTACAGGTCGGCCCTGACCTGGGCGACCTCGGCGAAGGTCATCGGCGCCTGCGCGGAGTAGCCGGCCACCAGGGTGCGCAGCCGCTCCAGCGTCGCCGCGTCGCCCGTACGGATCATGACTGCCATCAGATCGAGCCCGGCGGCGGAGGCGGACTCGCTGGCCGGTCCGGCCAGCGGGAGGAGCTTGTCGATGGTGAGGGGATTGTCGGCGCCGACGACGCGGTCGAACCGGCCCAGCACGGCCTGCGCGCCCGCGGGGCACCGGCCGAGCACGGGGAAGCGGGCCAGGTTCGAGCACTCGACGACGGAGGTCGCGGGCGGCGAGCCGTCGGGCGGCGGGCGCAGGCTCTCCAGGTCCGCCCTGGCGTAGATCGGCAGCACGTCCACGCCGGGCTGGGCGCGTACCTGGGCGAGCAGGTCCGCCGCCGCCCGCGGTGACAGGCTCGCGATGCCCGGCCGCCAGAGCGTGGCGCCCAGCACGTCGTTGAGCGTGCCGCCGGCCACGGCCCGCTGGCCCGCGACCACCGTGGGCACGAGGGCCGCGATCGTCGTCCCGATGAACACCGCCAGCACCAGCCCGCTCACCGACCTGAACGCGGTCTTCGGGTCGGCGGCCAGGCGCTGCGCGGCCAGCAGCGTCGCCGCGCCGCGGGTCAGCCGGGCGGCCAGGCGCGCGCCGAGCATCGTCAGCCACGGCCCGGCCAGCACGAGCCCGGCCATGGTGAGCGCGATCCCCGCGTTGGCGAGCAGGGTATCGGGTTTGCCGTCCTTGAACGCCGGACCCGCGAGCAGCCCCAGCCCGGCGAGCAGCGGGATCACCCGCCACGCTCTCGGCGGCGGCGGGGCGGCCTTCCTGGCCACGCCGAGCGGTGAGATCCGCACCCGGCGCAGCGACCACAGGGAGGCGGCCGCCGCGACGACGGGCACGCAGGCGAGCACGGCCGCGTACTGCCAGAGGCTCGGGACGGCCAGCTCGGGGAAGAAGCGCGAACCGGTGATCCGGATCCCGGCCACGACCGGCCGTACGAGCTGGAAGAGCACGACGCCGGCCAGCGCGCCGAGCAGCGCGCCCAGCGCGGCGTCCACCGCGGCGAGGATGTTGATCTGCCGGGAGGTGGCGCCGACCAGCCGGATCGCCGCGAAGCGCGTCTCGCGGCGGGCGGCGGCCAGCCGGGTGGCGGTGCCCACCAGCACCAGCAGCGGGACGATCAGCCCGACGGCGGCGATGCCGAACCCGAACCGGTAGACGTCCGCGCTCTGGTCGACCGCCGGCTCGGTGGCGAGAGTGTCGACCCGCCGGGTGCCGATCATGGCGGCGACCTGCTGCGGCGTCCCGCCCACCACGATGACCAGCTCGTCGGGCCCGGCCAGCGCGGCCCGGCCGATCAGGCCCGCCCGCGTTCCGGGGAAGCGGGCGGCGAGTTGCTCGCGCGGCGCCGAGTCCAGGAGCCGGGCCAGCGCGGGCGAGGCGTAGTACTGGCCGGGGCCGGGCATGCGGGACAGTCCGGGGATGACCGGCGCCCGGCCGCCGAGCGCGGCGGCGTCGAGCCTGGTGATCGTCCGGCCCGCGTAGAAGTCCTCGCGGAGGTTCCACAGGGCGCCGTCGCCGGTGGCGTCCAGGGCCCAGCCGCTGGGCGCCGTGCCGCGCGCGCACTCCCAGCAGGGCCGGTCACCGGTGGCCTGGAAGGCGTTGAACAGCGACAACGTCGCCAGCAGCACCGCGACGCCGACCGCCACCCCGGCCACGATCAGCGCCAGCCGGGCCGCCGTCTCCCTGCCGCTGCGCAGCGACAGCCGCAGCCCCAGCGAGATCATCGGAGGACCCCGCCGGCGTACGGGTCGGTCACCTTGCCGTCGCGCACCACGACCTCGCGGTCGGCGCAGGCGGCCACCCGGGCGTCGTGCGTCACCACGATCACGGTGGCGCCCTCCTCGCGGGCCAGGCCCACCAGCAGGTTCATCACGTGCTCGCCGGTGAGCGAGTCGAGCGCGCCGGTCGGCTCGTCGGCGAAGATCACGCGCGGCCCCGTCACCAGCGCCCGCGCGATGGCCACCCGCTGCGCCTGCCCGCCCGACAGCTCCCCGGTACGCCGGCCGCCCAGCCCGGCCAGCTCCAGCCGCTCCAGCCAGGCCGCGGCCCGCGCGTACGCCTGCTTGCGTCCGGTACGGCCGAGCAGCAGCGGCAGCGCCACGTTGTCGGCCACCGTCAGCTCGGGCACGAGCTGGCCGAACTGGAAGACGAACCCGAAGGCGGTGCGCCGCAGCTCGCTGCGGCGGCCGTCGTCCAGCGTGTCGAGCCGCCGCCCGTCGAACCACACCTCGCCGGTGTCCGGGGTGAAGATCCCGGCCAGGCAGTGCAGCAGCGTCGACTTGCCGGAACCGCTGGGCCCCATGATGGCCAGGACCTCGCCCGCGGCCACCGACAGGCCGGCCTCCCGCAGCGCGGGCGTGCTGCCGAAGGAGCGGCTGATGCCCTCGGCCCGCAGCAGAGCGTTGACGATCATCGTTCGCGCACCGTTTCCGCCAGCGCCCCCAGCCTGGCCTGGGTGACGTCGATCCACCGCAGGTCGGCCTCCAGCCGGAACAGGGCATGGTCGGCGAGGAGCGTGTCGATCAGCGCGCCGCCGCGCTTGATCTCGGACAGCTCCCGCATGCGCCGCAGATGCGTGGCGCGCTGGGCGTCGAGGTAGCCCGCCGCGTCGCGGCCCAGCATCAGAGCCAGCACGACCTTCGTGAACAGCACCGTCTGCAGGTACGGCTCGGCCTCGACCGGCTCGGCCAGCCACCTCTCGACCTCGCTCCGGCCGACCGGGGTGATGGCATAGCGCTTGCGGTCGGGGCCGTCGCCCGGCTCGCTCTGCCCGGCGGCGATCTTGCCGTCCCTGACCAGGCGGGCGAGCGTGGAGTACACCTGGCCGAACGGCAGGGACTTGCCCCCGCCGAAGTAGGTGTCGTAGTCGCGTTTCAGGTCGTAACCATGGCTCGGCTCCCGCTCCAGGAGTCCGAGCAGCGCAAGGGGAACGCTCATGCCCGGAGACTATACTCTGAGGGTATATCCGCGGCGTATAAACGGCCGAGCTCGCCGGATCTTCGGTTCGTGGGCGGTCCTAGAGGCGGATGCTGATCTGCGCGCCGTGCTCGCGGAAGCCGAGCGCGCGGGCGACGCGCCGCGACGGCTCCGGACGTGCCCGCCACTGCGGCAGCAGCCCGATCGCCAGCGCGTCGGCGACCGCCGCGGAGGCCGCCAGGCGGGCCAGCCCCCGGCCGCGCCACCGCGGCGCGGTCAGCACGCTCACGTGCGCGGCCGTGTCCAGCCAGGGGCGGAAGCCGGCGGCGGCGATGACGTCCCCGCCCTCGCGGACGGCGTAGGCGGCCGAGGCGATCTCCTCCAGGCCTGACTCGTCCGCCTCCTCCTCCGGCACCGAGGCCAGCAGGGCCCGGACCGCGGGGTGATCGGCCGGCAGGCGTTCGACCTCGGCGACGGGTGGGGCGGCGACGAAGTCACCGGCGTCGAGGTAGGCGAGTGTCGCCGGGCCCAGGACGTCCAGGACCGGCAGGAGGTCCGGGAGCCGGGCGAGGCCCGCGTCGCCGAGGTTGAGCAGGGCGCTCCGCACCGACTCGGCCAGGCTGGCGCCGGGCACGGTGGCCAGGATCGCCCCGCTCAGCGCGACGACGCCCGTCCAGCCCGGTGGGCACAACGACGACCCGGGCGAGATCACGACCTTCACGTCCCCGCCCACGGGGAACGTGACGGGGGTACCGGCCAGGGCCGCCCACAGGTCACGCGCCCGGTCCAGCGCACTTCTCGGCATCCTCCGATGATCGCTACCGCAGGCCCCCTGGGCCAACCCGGGTGCCGCCGAAGAGGGCCGCGTGACCGGCGACGAAGTTCTTGACGCTCGTCGCCGGCCGTCCGGTGATGGTCTCGACGTCGTGGGTCACGCGGGCGTAGCGGCCCCGCGCGTGCAGCCGCGCCATGGTGGAGATGTGCTCGGCCACGTGGTTCGGCAGCTTCGCCTTGCGGAGGTCCCGCTCGATCCACTCCTTCAGCGGCATGTCCACATACGTGATGCGCCGCCCCAGGGCCTCGGAGTACTCGGCTGCCACGGCGTTCATGTCCTCCGAGCGCGGGCCGGTGAGCTCGTACACCTTGCCGACGTGCGGCGACGGGGCGGCCAGGATGGTCGCGACGACCTCCGCCACGTCGCCCGCCGCGACCGGAGAGGTCCGCGCGCCCCCGAACGGCAGCCGGATCTCGTCCCGCTCGGCTATGGAGGCGGCGGCGAAGAGGGTGAAGAACGGGTGTTCGAGGAAGACCGTGGGCCGGACGACGACCAGCGGCAGCCCGGACCAGGTGAGCGCCTGCTCGGCGAGCCAGTGCAGCCGCTGCTGGCGTGACTCCTCCGCGCTCGTGGTGGTCATCCCGGAGACGGTCATCTGCGAGAGGTTGACGAACGCCCCGATGCCGGCGGTCTGGCGGGCCACGGTCGCCATGGTGACCGCGCCCTCCAGGTACGACGGCGAGACGCTCATGCTGAAGAACACCCGGCCGACACCGTGCATGGCGGGGACGACGTCGGCGGCGCGCGTCATGTCGGCGACGACGACCTCGGCCCCCGTGGCCCGCAGCGCCTCGGCGCGCTCGTCCTCGCAATGGACGAGCGCCCGGACCGGGAGCCCCTGACGCCGCAGCGTCTCCACGACGGTCCGGCCGACCGCTCCGACGCTGCCGGCGGCGCCCGTGACGAGAATCGGTCTGTCCTGGGGCATCGGTCACCTCCCGGACCCACCCCAGCAAACTCGGGACGATTCCTCCACCGGGACGCCCGGCGGATGGCGATGTCGTTAATCCGGGACCATCAAGATTTCGCCAGTGGTGCCGAGTTCAGGAGGGATCGACGTCGGCGATGGCGACGGAGAAGACGACCCGTTCCTCCTCGCCCTCGGTGAGCCCCCACAGCTCGCCGGTGGCGTACCACTGCGACAGGTCCTCCGGCCGGTACGCCCAGCTCGTGTGGGCGCTGATCGTCCGGGGCGTCGTGGCGACGTTCACGGTGGCGAAGCGTCTCCTGGGGTCGGGGCCGGGGTGCGCGCCGGCCGCCATGTTGATGTAGAGGAGGTCGCCGTCGGACTGGACGCCTTGCACGTCGCTGATGGCGTCGGCCGGGTCGGCCGGGACGGTGGACACCCAGGCCTGCACGGGCGCGTTGATGAGCCGGTAGTCGCCGTCCGGGGGCGGCTGGAACCGGTAGCGGACCAGTTTGGTGCCGGCCGGGGAGCCCGTGGAGCCGCTGGAGGCCTTGTAGGTTCCGGTGATCAGGCTGGCGCCGCCGGAGCTGTGGCGGTCCAGGGAGACGTAGTCCAGGCGGATGGGGGTGATGTAGTGGCGCACCTCGGGGATGACGTACTTGTAGTCGCCGCCGCTCCCGTCCCGCTTGCGGTAGATCTTGCGGGTGTCGAACACCCGGATGGTGTTGTACGTGGAGTCGGGGCCCGAGTAGCCGTTCCAGTTGGTGCTGGAGGTCATGAACAGGTAGGGGCCGTACCAGGCCAGGCCGCCGCCGTGCCCGTACACGCGCCGCAGCTTCCCCTGGCCGTCGACCCACACGGGCAGGACGTTGCGGTAGCGGCGGTCGTCGAGGTCGACCACCGACAGGTTCACGGAGTTGGTGCGGTAGTCGGGGTTGTCCGGGTCGGGGGAGTTCAGCCAGACCCAGCTGGTGATGAGCGCCCGGTGGTCGCCGCCGATCGGGGTGCCGTCGAGCTGGGCCTCGCCCGAGGTGGCCAGCCCCTGCGGCACCCAGGGGGAGTGCGGGAGGTCCGCCTTGTCGCCCTGGGCGGCGGTGGGCCAGCAGAACCAGGAGCGGACCGGCACGCGCGGCAGATAGGCCGCCCGGGCGGCGCAGCCGGGGTCCTCGTTGCCGGGCAGCGCGACGCGGTCGGTCCCGGTGAGCGCCCCGCCGATGCCCACCTGCTCGTACTCCGCCGTGAGCGGCACGGTGTACGGGTCGGATCCGGCGCGCAGGTCGAGGCCCGTCAGGCTCAGGGGCTGGAGTGGTGCCGTGGCCGTTGCCGTTGCCGTGGCCGTGGTCAGGGCCGACGCGGCGCCGGGCGACAGCGCGGGCGCGGCCAGGACGCACGCGGCACCTATCCGTACGAGCCAGGTCAAAGGGGTGGTCATGGAGGTGCTCCTCGTTCGACGCCGGGCTTCGAACCTGAGTGTGATCACTTCCGGGGCCACAGACAAGATCGTGTTTTACGTGAACAGCTGGCCGCCGTTGACGTCGATGGTGGCGCCGGTGAGGGCCTTGGCGTGGTCGGAGGCGAGGTAGAGGACGGCGCGGGCCACGTCCTCCTCGGTGGCGATGCGGCGCAGCGCCATCGCCGAGACGTCGCGGGCGAGGATCTCCTCGAACGGCACGCCTTCCGCCGCGGCCCGCGCGCGCATCCAGTCGTCGAGCACGTCACTGGCGATCCAGCCGGGGGCGACGCAGTTGACCCGGACCCCGTGCGGGCCGAGCTCGTCGGCGAGGCAGTGGGACAGCAGGTGCGCGGCGGCCTTGCCCGCGGCGTAGTCGCTGCGGCCCGCGTAGCCCGTGCGGGAGGACATGGAGGTGATGTTGACGATCGAGCCGGAACCCTGGGCCACCATGTGCGGCGCGATGAACCTGCAGGCCAGCAGGGTGCCGTAGCCGCCCGTCTCGACGGCCGCGCGCCAGGCCTCGAGGTCGTCGTCGGACATGTCGAGCACGTTCCTGCGGTGCGATCCGGGGAAGGCGGCGTTGACCAGCACGTCCACCCGGCCGAAGCGGTCGATCACGGTGCCGGCGAGCCGCCGTACGTCCTCCGTCCTGGTCACGTCGGCGGGCACGGCCAGCGCGCCCGGCACCTCGGCGGCGGTCCGCTCGACGGTGGCCGCGGTGCGGGCGGCCACGACGACCCTGGCGCCCTCCTCGCTCAGCAGGCGCGCCAGGGTCCGCCCCAGCCCGGGGCCCGCCCCGGTGACGACCGCGACCTTGTCATCGAGCAGCACGCCCTGACTCTACCAAGCGTTTGCTCAATAGCTAGGCGCTAGGCCGGGGCGTTGCGGAGGGTGATGTTGATGCGGTTCCAGGCGTTGATCGCCGAGATCGCCATGACCAGGGCGGCCAGCGCCTCCTCGTCGTAGTGGGCCGCGGCCTCCTGCCACACCGTGTCGGGGACGCCGTCGGGGTTGTCGGCGACCCGCGTGGCCGCCTCCGCGAGCGCGAGGGCGGCGCGTTCCCCGTCGGAGAAGAACGGCGTGTCCCGCCAGGCCGCGACCGCGTTGACGCGCCGGTCCTGCACGCCCGCCTCCCGGGCCTCGCGGGCGTGCATGTCCACGCAGAAGCCGCAGCCGTTGATCTGGCTGACGCGCAACCGCAGCAGGTCGAGGGTGGCGCGGGGGACGGGGGCGGCGTTGATGTACGCCTCCAGCGCGTACATCGCCTTGAGGCCGTCGGCGGCGGGCTTGCGGATGCTCATGCGCATTGCTGGATCTCCTTATATCTGGATGGTCTGGATATTTGATATCCAGAATTACCCGAGCGGCAGGGCTGCTCAGGGGACAGGGCTGTTCAGGGGCGGCGGCTCGCGAACCAGTCGCGGGTGGCCGCGGGCGTGCCGGGGGAGTGGCGCTCCACCGTCGCCTTGATGTCGGCCAGCGTCTGGCCGGCCAGCTCCTTGCGCCAGGCGAGCTCGGCCCGCCGCATGGCCTGCGAGACGAAGCACGCCTTGCGGTAGTCGACGTCCGGCCGCCCGTCCGGCCCCTTCCGCAGCACCTCCTCGCAGCGGAAGGCCTCGCCCGGCCCCTCGATCGCGGTGACCACGTCGAGCAGCGTGATGCGCTCGGGCGCGCGGGCCAGCCGGAACCCGCCCCGCGGGCCGGGGGTGGAGGTGACGATGCCCGCCCGCGCCAGCGCCTGAAGCTGCTTGTTCAGGTACGCCGTGGGCAGCTCGTAGAACGCCGCCAGCCGGGCGGCGGTCATGGCCTCGTCCTGCTCGACCCACGTCAGGTTCAGGCAGCTGTGCAGGGCCCACTCCACGCCCTCGCTCATCCGCATAATCCTGGATATTAAACGTCTAGATCTGGATGGGCAAGTCAGGAGCCGGGCACGAGCCTGATCGTCGCGGCGCGGTCGCCGCGCCTGGAGGCCAGATCCAGTTCCTCCGCGTTCTCGATCGCGGTGAGCTCGTCGCTCGTCCAAGCGGTCATCGGTGCATCTCCTTCAGGGTGGTGATCGCCGTCATGGCGTTGGGCCAGCCGGCGTAGAACGCCAGGTGGGTGATCGCCTCGACGAGCTCGTCCTCGGTCAGGCCGTTGTCCAGCCCTCGGCGCAGGTGGGATTCGAGCTGGCCGGTGCGGTACAGCGCCACCAGCGCGGATATGGTGATCAGGCTGCGGTCGCGGGGCGACAGGCCGGGACGTTCCCAGACGTCGCCGAACAGCACCTCGTCGGTCAGCTCGACCAGTTTCGGCGCGAAGTCGCCGATCAGGCGCTGGGCGGGTGTGGGCTCAGCGGACATCATGTTCTCCTCACGAAGGTTCGCTCGTCGCGTCCACCCTGGCGTTCGTGCCGGCCGGGTGGCAGACCGCGCTGTTCGGGGGAGTGACAGGGCCTCCCTCGGGTCACATGGAGGGGAGCGTGGTGGCGCGCTCGGAGGCGAGCAGGTCCAGCAGGACGATCGCGTCGTACTCGGGGGTGCCGGGCTCGGCGTAGTAGGTCATCAGCCGGTGGCCGGGGGTGCCCTCCAGCAGCATGGACTGGTAGCCGAGGGTGAGGTCGCCGACCTCGGGGTGGTGGAAGGTCTTGCGCCCTTGTACGTGGCCGCGCACGTCGTAGCGTTCCCACAGGCGGGCGAACTCCGGGCTCTTGAGCAGGAGCTCCCCGGCGAGGTTGGTCAGGTCGGGCGCGTCCGGGTCGGTGCCGGCCAGGGCCCGCAGCCTGGCGACGCAGCCGCGGATCTGGTTGTCCCAGTCGTGGAACAGCTCGCGGGCCGAAGGGTGGAGGAAGACGTAACGGGCGATGTTGCGCTGCCTGGCCGGCCAGCTGTCCATCCCGGCGAACAACCGCAGCCCGGCGGGGGTGTGGGCGAGCAGGTCGCCGGTGCGGCTGCCCACGTACGCGGGGTAGGGCCGCAGGCTCTCCAGCAGCAGCTTGACCCCGGGCCGGACGGTCCGGCCGGGCGCGGCCGGCGGCTCGGGAGCGGTGCGGGCGGCGCGCGCGGCCAGGCTGCGCAGGTGCTCGTGCTCGATCTCGTCCAGCAGAAGCGCGCGGGCCAGGGCGTCGACGACGGCCGGGCTGGGCCGGGTCTCCCTGCCGCGCTCCAGCCTGATGTAGTAGTCGACGCTGACCCCGGCCAGGGTGGCCAGCTCCTCGCGCCGCAGGCCGGGGGTGCGCCGCGGGCCCGGGCCGACCGTCAGGCCGACCTCGCCCGGGGTCACCTGGGTGCGGCGTGCGCGCAGGAAACGTCCCAGCTCGCTGCCGCCGCTGCCGTCCCGCTGCTCACGTGCCATACCTTCCAGTCTGCCGGGCACTGACCTGCGCGGCGGCTGCGTTGGGGGGCCCTGTCACACCCCCGAACAGCCCGCCCTGCCAGCGCGCGCCCGCCGCGCGCAGGATGGACGGTCGAGGAGGTGTCCTCCCCCGGTGGGGGCGGCCGCCTCCCCGTCGAACTGCGGTTTCGCGAGGAAAGAGATAGCAAATGGAGTACACCCGTCTGGGGTCGTCGGGCCTGAAGGTGAGCCGGATCGCGCTCGGCTGCATGAGCTTCGGGGTGTCCGGGGAGTGGACGCCGTGGGCGCTCGACGACGAGGGGGCCGAGCCGATCTTCCGGCAGGCGGTCGAGCTCGGCGTCACCTTCTGGGACACCGCCAACGTCTACGGGATGGGCGCGTCGGAGGAGATCGTCGGGCGCGCGCTGAAGAAGTACACGCGCCGCGACGACATCGTCCTGGCGACCAAGGTGTTCTTCCCGATTCACCAGGGCCCCGGCGGCGCCGGGCTGTCCCGTAAGGCGATCATGGAGCAGATCGACGCCTCCCTGAGCCGCCTCGGCACGGACTACGTCGACCTCTACCAGATCCACCGTTTCGACCCGGAGACGCCGGTGGAGGAGACGATGGAGGCCCTGCACGACGTCGTCAAGGCCGGCAAGGCCCGCTACATCGGCGCCTCGTCGATGTGGGCCTGGCAGTTCGCCACGATGCAGCACGTCGCGCAGGCGAACGGGTGGAGCCGGTTTGTCTCCATGCAGGACCAGTACAGCTTGGTCCAGCGGGAGGAGGAGCGGGAGATGTTCGGCCTGCTCGCGGACCAGGGCGTGGGCGGCATGCCGTGGAGCCCGCTCGCCGCGGGGCTGCTCGCCCGTCCCTGGGGGGAGAAGGGCACCAGCCGCGCCGCGACCAACCCGACGACCGACCGCCAGGGCCGGCCGCTGTTCCTGGAGGGCGACAAGGCCATCGTGGACGCCGTCCAGCGGATCGCGCAGGCGCGTGGCGTCTCGATGGCGCAGGTGGCCATGGCCTGGGTGCTGAACAACCCGGTCGTCAGCGCGCCCATCGTGGGCGCCACGAAGGCGCGCCATCTGGCGGACGCGGTCGCGGCGCTGGACGTCAAGCTCACCGACGACGAGGTCACGTCACTGGAGGAGCACTACACGCCCCGCCTGCCCACGTACTTCTGAGCGCGGGCCCTCGGCCTCACCGCCGGGCGGCGGTGAGGCTGAGCTCGGCGACCGCGGCGGCGACCCGGTCCACCTCCTCCTCGGTGTTGTAGTAGTGCGGTGACAGGCGAAGGGCCCACTCCACGTCCTTGTCGCCGAAGTCGTACTGGGCGAACTCGCGGAAGCTGAGGGCGGAGTTGATCCCCCGCGCGTCCATGGCCTCCTTGAAGGGCTGCGGCTGCCAGCCTTCGATCTCGAAGGTGACCAGGGCCGCCGGTCGCGTGCCGCCATCGAGGAGCCGGACGCCGGGGACGCCCGCCAGCCGGTCGCGCAGCCGGGCCGCGAGCGCGGGCGTGCGCTCGGCGATGCGGCGCACGCCTACCTGGAGGGCGTACCTGGTGGCCACCGCGCTGCCGATCACGGCCGAGTAGGGGAACTCCCAGTCCTCGAAGCGCGCGGCGGTCTCGACCGGGCGGTAGCGCCCCGGCTCGACCCAGCGGGCGCCGTACATGTCGATGAACAGCGGCTCGTAGCCGGCGCGCAGGACCCGGTCGGAGACGTACAGGAAGCCCGAGCCGCGCGGGCCGCGCAGGAACTTGCGGCACGTGGCGGTGAGCAGGTCGCAGCCGATCTCCTCGACGTCGATCTCGTACTGGCCGACCGTCTGGCAGGCGTCCACGAGATACAGCAGCTCCAGCTCTCGGCAGTGGCGGCCGATCTCGGCGACCGGCTGGACCAGGCCGGAGTTGGTGGGCACGTGGGTCACGGCGACCAGCCGGGGCCGCCGCGCGCGCATGAGCGCCGCCATCTCCTCGACGTCGACGCCGCTGCCGTCGGCGTGGTCCGGCGCGTGCACGATCTCGACGCCGAACCTCTTGCGCAGGGACAGGAAGGCGATCTGGTTGGAGATGAAGTCGTTGCGCGTGGTGAGGATGACGTCGCCACGCTCGAACGGGATGGCGGACAGCGCCCTGGTGTAGGCGTCGGTCGCGCTCCCGGCGAAGGCGACGTTCTCGGGGGAGCAGTTGAGGAGCCCGGCCGTCGCGGCGTAGAAGTCGCGGACCTCCGCCTGCCGGGCCGCGGCCGCCTCGTATCCGCCGATGGCCGCTTCGAGCCGCAGGTGGGAGAGCATCGCCTCGAGCACCGGCCTGGCCAGCAGGCCGCAGCCGGCGTTGTTGAAGTGCACCACCGATTCGCAGCCCGGGGTGTCGGCACGAAGGGACCGAAGCGTTTCCGGGGAAAAGTGAAAAGCGTTACTCTTGTCTCTCATGTCCGAGAGTAACATTACTGAGGCTCTCGTCACGAGCCTGCGGGCGGAGATCGCCGGGCTGGCCGCGGGCGACCGGCTGCCCAGTGCCCGCGACCTGGTGCGCCGTCACGGAGTGAGCCCCGTGACGGTGACGCGGGCCTTCGCCCTGCTGGCCGCCGAGGGGGCGGTGGTCACCCGGCCGGGCAGCGGCACCTTCGTCGCGGCGCGCCGCGACCGGTCCGCCGACGGCGTGGGGGACACCTCCTGGCAGACGGTCGTGCTCGCGGACCGCAGCATGCCCGCGCTGACGGCGGGCGAGCTGCTCGGCCCGCCGCCCGGCGCCATCACGATGGCCGGCGGCTACCTGCACAGCTCCCTGCAGCCGGTCAAGGCGCTGGCCGCCGCTCTGGCCCGCGCGGCGCGCCGCCCGGACGCGTGGGATCGCGCTCCGGTGGCCGGCCTGGCGCCGTTGCGTACGATCTTCGCCAGACAGGCCGGCGGCGACGTCGGCTCCGACGACGTGCTGATCACCAGCGGCGGGCAGAGCGCCCTTTCCATGGTGTTCCGTGCCATCGCCGCGCCCGGCAGCCCGATCCTGGTCGAATCGCCCACCTATCCGGGCGCGCTGGTGGCCGCCCGCGCGGCGGGGCTGCGCCCCGTACCCGTGCCTCTGGACGGCGACGGCATCCGGCCCGACCTGCTGGCCGACGCCTTCGCCACGACCGGGGCCCGGCTGCTGTACTGCCAGCCGACCTTCCACAACCCGACCGGCGCCGT
Organism: Nonomuraea sp. NPDC052116; assembly: GCF_040680035.1. NCBI lineage: Bacteria > Bacillati > Actinomycetota > Actinomycetes > Streptosporangiales > Streptosporangiaceae > Nonomuraea > Nonomuraea sp. NPDC052116. The sequence goes on from NZ_JBFAWA010000018.1 coordinate 53,808, forward strand.
TCTCTCGCCCGAGCGTCGCCGGCAGGTGGTCGACGTGGCCCGCGCGGCCGGCGCCTTCCTGGTCGAGGACGACTTCGCGCGCCACCTCGGGCACGGCGCGCCGGTGCCCCGCGCGCTCGTCGCCGACGACCGCGACGGCACCGTGGTCCACGTGAGCTCCCTGACCAAGCCCGCCTCGCCCAGCCTGCGCATCGGCGCGGTCATCGCCAGGGGCCCGGTGATGGAACGGCTGCGCGCGATGCGGCGGGTCGACGACTTCTTCATCGCGCGCCCCCTCCAGGAGGCGGCCGTCGAGCTGCTCAGCACCCCGGCCTGGGACCGGCACCTGCGTGCCCTGGCCCACGCGCTGCGCGAACGCTGCGCCGCGCTGGTCACCGCGCTCGCCCGCGAGGTCCCCGGCTGGGTGCCCGGGCAGATCCCCACCGGAGGGCTGCACCTGTGGGTGCGGATGAGCGCGGGCCACGACCACGCCGCCGTCGAGGCGGCGCGGGCGCGGGGTGTGGTCATCAGCGCGGGCGGCGACTACTTCGCCGCGGAGGCTCCGGGCGGCTACCTGCGGCTCGGCTTCGCGGCGGCCGCCGACGTCGCCGAGCTGGTCGAGGGTGCGCGGCGGCTCGGCGGGCCGCCGCGTTCCCTCATTGGGTGAGCGTCCATCCGTTGATGTAGCCCTTGTCGCCGGATGTGACGTCTTCGACGCGGAGTTTCCAGCTGCCGCTGGCTGGTGATGTGCTGGCGTTGACGTGATAGGTCTCGTTCAGGACGTCGGCGTCGTCCTTGGGTGCCGGGGCCCGTAGCGGGTAGACCTTGCCGTCCGGGGCGACCAGGTCGAGCTTGAGGTCGCCGCGCCAGGTGTGGTTGATCTCGACGTAGACGGTCACGTTGGAGGGGGCGTTGCCGGAGAGCCAGCCGACCACGATCTGGGAGTCCGCGCTGCCGGGATCGGGGATGGGCACGTCGTCCCACGCGCCGAAGCAGGGCAGCCTGATGGTCCAGCTGTCGATGTAGCCGGTGTCGAGCCATTCGACGTCCTGGGCGCGCAGTTTCCAGGTGCCCTTCACCGGGGAGGCGCTGGCGTTGATGTGATAGGTCTCGTGGATGATGTCGGCGCTGTCGTTGGGGGCGGGCGCCCGCAGCGGATAGACCTTGCCGTCCGGGGCGATCAGGTCGGCCTTGATCTCGCCGCGCCAGGTGTGGTGGATGTCGATGTAGACCTCGATGTTGGCGGGTGCGCTGCCGATGAGGTCGTTGACCACGATCTTCGATTCCACGTAGCCGTGGTCGGGGATGGCGTAGTCGGTCCCGTTGGTGTAGTTGGGCAGCGGCCAGGGGTCCGCGTCGGGGTCCGGGGTGGGGTTGGTGGTGCCGAGCACGGCGGTGTCGAGCTGGATGCGGGGGGTGGTGGCGCCGGTGTAGGTGATGACCTTGCCGGTGGTCTTCAGGGTGGTCACCAGCTGGGAGACGGCGGTGGTGGGCTGGGCCTGGCGCATCACGGCCAGGGCGCCGGTGACGTGGGGGGCGGCCATGGAGGTGCCGCTCATGGAGGCGTACTTGTTGCCGGGGATGGAGGAGACGATGTCCGTGCCCGGGGCGAACAGGTCCAGCAGGGTGCCGCGGTTGCTGAACGTGGACGGGGTGTCCGTGTCGGTGGTGCTGCCGACGGCGATGGCCGAGGAGACGCAGGCCGGCGCGCTGATGCCGTCGCCGTAGCCGTTGTTGCCGGAGGCGATGACGGTGGCCACGCCGGCCGCCAGGAGGGCGTCGATGGCGGGTTTGCGGGGGTCGGAGTCGCAGGCGGCGGTGTAGCGGCCGCTGCCGAGGCTGAGGTTGGCGGCCACGATGGGGGTGCCGCCCTCCTGCAGTTCCAGGACCTTCTCCAGGCCGGCGATCTGGGCGCTGGTGAAACTGAGCACGCAGGGGGCCGCGCCGGCGCCGCAGAAGTCCTCGGAGGTGAACTTGCTGAAGACCTGGATGGCGACGAGTTCGGCGGCGGGGGCGACGCCGGCGGGCGGGGCTCCGGTGACGTTCTGGCCGTTGCCGATGGCGATGCCGGCCACGTGGGTGCCGTGGTCGCAGTCGAGGGCGACGTCGGCGCAGGGGCCGGTGTCGGTGTCGGCCGAGCCGGGTCCTTCCTGCTCGGCGTTGCCGTCGGGGCACAGGCTGGTGGCCGAGTAGTCGGCGTCGACGGGGGAGAAGCAGGCCTCTTCGAGGACGCGGCTGCCCAGGAAGGGGTGGTTGACGGCGACGCCGGTGTCCAGGACGGCGACGACGCTGCCGGCGCCGGTCATGCCCGCGGCGCGGGTGCGGTCCCCGCCGATCAGGGGGATGCTCTGGGCCAGCACCGGGGGTACGGGCTTGTCCTCGGTGACGCTGACCACGTTGGCGAGCTTGGACAGGCGGTCCACGGCCGCCGCGTCCACGCGCAGGGTGACCATGGGGAAGCGGGAGGAGGTCTGCAGGACCTGGCCGTTGGCGGAGGCGTCGGGCAGGTCGGTCCGGGACTTGGTGACCACGTTCACCCGGAGTTTGCCGCCGGCGGCCAGCTTGGTGCGCAGCTCGGGCTCCACCGTCGGCGCCGCCGCGGTGGTCTGCTGGGTGGTCTGCTGCTCCAGGTTGGCCGAGGCCGCGTGGGCCGGCACGCTCACGAGCGTCGTGGCCGCGAATGCCACGATGACACAGGATAAGACCGGAAATTTCATGACATATCGCGCCTTACGTGAAGAGTTCCATGGTGACGACGCCGACATGAGGGGGTGGCCGGACGGCGATCGATCCCGCCGTCCGGCCTCTGGGGTCACAGCGAGTGGTTACGTCGCGTTCGCGCCGTTCTTGGGGTTGCCCTTGACGCGGACGGCGGCCCAGTAGACGAGGGCGATCCGCCGGCAGGCCCCGCGGACCAGGATGAAGTAGCCGCCGCACACCTTGTCGCGCAGCGTGATGTAGAACCTGTTGTCCACGTCGGCCTTGCGGCTGCGGTCGAGGTAGTACTTGTACTTCTTGTACGTGTTGCCGATCAGCCCGTACCCGTAATCGTGGGAGTCACAGGCCGGCCGGTAGTCGAAGCCGCTGGGGCGGTCCGGAGCCTGCGTGCAGTGATCGTGGTTGATGCCCATGACCTTGAAGCCGCTGGCGGTCCGCTTCCAGCTCGGGCTGTGCCAGCCGTAGTGCGCCGCGTAGGCCATGCAGCCGATCTTGGTCCACCACATCCAGTCCTTGGCCGTGGGGCAGTACTTCGGATAGGCCTGCGTGCCGTCGATGCCACCAGGGATGAAGTCGCCCGGCGGCGGCTCCGGGGTCACGGGGCTGGGGATCCCTCCCGAGCCCTCGATCGGCGTGTCGGCGGTCGGCCGGTCGGCGTCGACGGAGGTCGCCTGGGGGACCGCGCTGCCCGCCGGGAAGCTCAGCTGCCACGCGCCGTTGCTGCGCGAGTCGATCGACGTCAGGCGGCCGATCTCGTCGTAGGCGTAGGTCGCCTGGGTGGTGCCGTCACTGGGGTCGGACACCGTGCGCAGCAGCCCGGACAGGTCGTACGCGTAGTGGGCCGCGATCTGCGGCGCCTCGGTGCCGAGGGTGACCGCGACCTCCTTGAGCCGGCCCGTGAAGTCGCCGAGCGAGGAGGTGCCGGCCGTGGTCGACGTGGCGTAGGTGAACGCGAGGGTGGTCTCGGGGGCTTCGGCCCCGGCCGGTTCCTTGATGGTGCTGATGCGGCCCTGGGTGTCGTAGCCGACCGTCGACTTGCCGTACGCGGTGGTGCCGACGCTGGTCACCCGCCAGGTGTCGGTGCTCTGCAGGCCCGCCGGCTGCGCCCAGGTGTAGTTGAACTTGAGGTCGGCCGCGCTGACGGGGTTGCCGTTGGCGTCGGTGAAGGTGTCGTCACCGGCGTCCTGGGTGGTCGGATCCACCGTGATCGCCTCGGCCATCGTGGTACGCATCGCGCCGGCGGTCGCGTCCCACTTGGTCGTCTCGGTGAGCTTGGCGCCGGTGGCGTCCTCGTAGGTGTTGATGCCGCCGCCGCCCGGCAGCGAGACGCTGCTCTTCAGGTCGTAGCGGGTCGAACCCCCTTCTTCCAGGTCCGTGATGACGACGGCGCCGTTCTGGACCTCCAGCTTCCGGTTGATCGCCCCGCCGAGGAACTCCCCTTGCCAACCGGGCCCGAAGACGGCCAGCTCGGGGCGGGTGGCGGGGGCCGACTGCGGCCGGGCCAGATCACCGTTGGCGGCGGCCACGCCGTGCCGGCGGCCGATCGCGGCGAAGGACACGTCCGATTCGGCGATCTTGAAGGTGCCGGAGTCGGCGAAGTACTGACCGGGGCCGACCTCCTGAACCTCGGCCGGAGGCGGATCGGCGACGGCGACGGTGGAGGCGGAGGCGGAGGCCTCGGGAGAGAGGAAGGGGATCAGCACCGCCGAAAGGGCGACGGCGGTCGTTAATCGGCGCAATTGGGCCTCCCGAGTGCGCGGGTGAGTGATTTGATCACCTGGACAGTAGATGATCGGAATTCACTCCACAAGGGTCTGGACAGCCATTCAGATCGGTGCTCAAATCGCATTCGGAGTCGCACCCTCCGCGCCCTTCGGTAAGCGGTGACGCGTTCGACGAACCCGCATTTACAGACACTACCGGCGCTCGCGTAATCCCAGGCCAGAGCGGCTTTCCGGGTGAATTTATGGTGCCCTTATGAGGTATCTGATCAAGATGGACCGATGCGCTGCTGAATTCGTATGGCGGTAATGTAGCGATTTTATGGCGGTGCCGCCGACCATTATCTGTGGGGGATTGCCGCGCCATTGCCCCCGGGGGTCGATGCTCGCTTCGGCGCCGGGGTCGGCGGGCGTTCGACGAGGGTGTGAATGGCGTACGCGAGCGCGCCCGTCAGCGCCATCGTGCCGTATGGCGGCGCCGGGTCGCCGAGCCTGGTGAAGGCGATGAAGCCGGCGTACGCATGGACCAGGTGGAGCGGATAGGTCAGGGCCCCGGCGATCACGAACCTGGGCCGCCCCAGGCCGCGCGTGACGCGCAGCGCGACCAGGGTCATCGCGATGATGACGGTCGCCACGACGCCTGAAGCGATCTCGGTGTGGGATCGGCGACCCTGCCGGCGAACTCGACGCCGCCGGACGACGCACAGCGCCATGCCCGCGACGAAGTAGTGCGAGAACTGCGACTGCGCCACCCGGTGTGCGCGGAGGCCGGGAGCACCCCGCTGCGTGGCGCGTCGATCTCGTGCAGGCGGTCCCGCTGGGGGAGACGGTGCCGTCCGCGCTCCCGGGAGGCGCGGCTGGGGGCAGGCTTGATGGACGACCTCGTGGGGATCCGGTGACGGCGCGCGATGGGCGATCAGCACGCCGGCCACCGGACCAGCGAGTCTTTCCCACGTACGCCCCGAACGAGGTGCAGCCTGTGCTCCGTGCCCGGCGCCGCCGCAGGTCCAGACGTTATGAGGCGGCCTCGTGGTAGAAGGCGCGGGCGGCGAAGCCGATCCACTCGGGACGCTCCCAGGTGGTCCAGCGGGCGCGGGCGGCCTGGTCGATCGCCGCCGCGGTCTCCTCCTCGGAGGCGCCGGAGGCACGCAGGCGGGCCGCCTCGGCGCGGACGTAGGCGAGGTAGTCGCGGACGTCGTGGAGCAGGGAGGCGTCGGTCACCTCGCCGTGGCCGGGGACGACGACCTCGGGGGAGAGGCCGATGAGCCGGTCGAGGACGTCGATCCAGCGGGCGCCGTCGACGTCGACGTCATGGGGCGGGAGGTACGGGGTGATCGGGAAGATGCGGGTCTCGAACAGGTCGCCGCCGAAGAGGATGCGGTCGTCGACGAGGATGATCTGGTCGGAGGCGGTGTGCGCCGGGCCGGCGGTGCGCAGGACCGCGGTCCGGCCGCCGAGGTCGAGCTCCGCCTCGCCGTCGTAGACGAGGTCGGGGTCGACGAGGGTGACGTCCTGGAGCTCGGCCGCTACGGCGGGGCTCAGCCCCTTGAACATGTCGAGGTAGGCCGCGCCCTTGCGGCGCAGCTCGGCGCGCTGGGCGGCGTTGTAGACGATGGTCGCGGCCCCCTGGAAGGCCTGCGCGCCGAAGCCGTGCTCGGGGTGGAAGTGGGTGACGGTCAGGTACAGGCGCCGGTCGCCGGCCAGGAGGCGGGCCTGTTCCAGGACGTGGGCGCCGTTGCGGGGTCCCATGCCGGTGTCGATCACCAGCGCGGCCCGCTCGCCCACGACGATGCCCACGTTGGGGACGAGTTCGACGCGGCCGTCAGGGATGACGTACACGCCGTCGGCCACCTCGACCGGCTCGCCCCGCACGATCGGTGGCGGGCTCTGCCGGACGTCCGGCACGACGCTCTGTCCGGCGGACGGCGAAGACGCGGTGGGGCACATGACCCACTCCAATCTGAACAGTGTTGAGATGGCTTTTCGCGCAGCGTAACACGGATCTGATCGGTGTTAAGATCGGCTCATGGCCAAGGCGCGTTACCACCACGGCGACCTGCGAGCGGCGCTCCTGGACGCCGCCGAAGGGCTTGTGCGCGAGCGCGGGGCCGACGGCTGGTCGCTACGCGAGGCCTCCGCCCGGGTCGGCGTCAGTCCCAGCGCCGCCTACCACCACTTCGCCTCGCGCGACACGCTCGTCCGTGCCCTGTCCGAACGGATCCTCTCCCGCCTCGGCGACCTCCTAGCGGACGCCTGCGAACAGGCCGGCGAGCTGAGCGGTGCAGGTGCCGGCCCGCGGGTGCCCGTCGGCGAGACCGCCGATCCTCTGCGGCGCCTGATCGCCCTCGGTCGCGGTTACCTGCACTGGGCGGTCGAGGACCCGGCCGTGGCCCGCCTCGTCTTCGGGGCCGGCGCCACCGGCCCGGACTCCCGCGTCTCGCCCCACCCGCACGACGTCCTGACAGCCGAGCTCGACCGCCTCGCCGACCTCGGCGCCCTCCCGGCGGCGTCGCGCCCGGGGGCCGAGTTCGTCGTCTGGGCGCCCATCCACGGCCTCGCGGTCCTGCTCATCGACGGCCTGATCCGCGTCGACGACGCCCGGGCCTTCGACCTCCAGGCCGAACGCGTCATCCGCGCCACCCTCAACGGCCTGTGCCAGGAGCCCGCCCCCTCCGAGGGCTGGCCCGCCGTCCACACCACGCACACCGACCGCCGCCGGTCACACCTTGGCCAGGAAGGCGAACAGGTTGGCCCGGGTGCGGGCGACCTTCTCCGGCAGGCTGAGTGACTCGTCGATGGCCCCGTCGCCCGCGGCCTTCTTCTTGCCGCGTACGTACAGGGAGCAGTCGAGGTCGGTGCACAGATACTGCCCGACCGAGTTGCCCTGACGGCCGGCCTCGCCGGTCCGGCGCGCGGTCATCAGCGCGACGCCGCCGCTGGTGTGCATGGTCAGGCACAGCGAGCACATGCTGCGCGAGGTGAAGCCGCGCGACGTGCCGGACGTCACCCGGAGCGCGATCCCGACGAAGGAGCCGTCGCGTTCGGCCACCAGGTAGGCGCGTTCGGGCGCGCCCGGATCTCGCCACCCGAGGAAGTCGAGGTCTTCCCAGGGGCTCTGCGTGAAGTCCCGGGGCATGCTGAGGCGCTGGGTCTCGCCCTTGGAGCAGTTGATGAACGATGTGCGGATGTCCCGCTCGGTGACTGGTCTCATGGGCGGCGAGGCTAGCTCTCCTTAAGGCTATTATGCAAATACTTAAAGGGTGTAAGAAAGGTGGGCGCATGGCGCGGGCGGGAGTGACCCCGGAGCGGCTGACCAGCGCGGCGGCGGACCTGGCCGATGAGATCGGCTTCCAGAACGTGACCGTCTCGGCGCTCGCGCGCGGGTTCGGGGTCAAGCCCGCGGCCCTGTACGCGCACGTCAAGGACGCGCAGGACCTGCGGTTCAGGGTGCGGGAGCTGGCCCTGGGGGAGCTCGCCGACAGGGTCGCCGCCGCGCTGGCCGGCCGGGCGGGCAAGGAGGCGCTGGTGGCCTTCGCCAACGCCTACCGGGACTACGCGAAGGAGCACCCGGGCAGGTACGCCGCCGCGCAGCTCGAACTCGACCCGGTGACGGCGGCCACCAGCGCGGCGGGCCGGCACGCGGAGCTGGCGCGGGCGCTCCTGCGCGGCTACGACCTGTCGGATCCCGACCAGACGGACGCGATACGGCTGCTGGGCGGCACTTTCCATGGATACGTGTCCCTGGAGACGACGGGCCGGTTTGCCACCCACCCGCGCAGCGCCGACGTGTCGTGGTCCAGGGCCCTGGACGCGCTGGACGTCCTGCTCAGAAACTGGCCGGGAGCCTGAAGCTCTGTAGCGGCCCTGTGGCGGATATATAGCTTCTGCGCCGAGTGTCGTGCGAAGAGCAGTCGCTGTAAGGAGGCGAGAAAAGTGGCCGAAAGCGCCTTCCTCATCGCCTTGGTGGTGCTGGCCGGCACCGTCATCCTGCGGCGGAACGTGGGGCGGTATCTGTCCCGCCGGGGTCGTCCGCCCCGCACCGCGCCCGTGTTCGTGCCGCCTTGCTGCGGCCCGGCCGCCGCTCGCCGCCGCCTTCGGCGAGGCCGGTCGGCCAGGTGCGCGTACGAGCGGGTGCGGCGCCATGCCTGACATCTAACAGTGCTTATATAAGTGCTGTTACGATTGGCTCATGGCCGATCCCCATGAGCTCGACCCCAGCAGGCAGAGCCTCTGGCGCCCGCTGCGACTGCTCCAGGCGTCGATGGACGCCGACATCGCCCGGATCTACGCCGAGGAGCGGATCGAGGGGCTCAAGCCGAGCTACGTGATGGAGCTGCTCCGGCTGCACGCCCGCGGACCGATGACCATCACCGAGCTGGCCGAGTCGGTCAACCGGACGCATTCCGCGCTCAGCCAGAAGGTGGCCGCGATGCGCGAGGCCGGCTGGGTCGAGACCGTCGCGGGCGACGACGCGCGCAGCAAGAAGGTGACGCTCACCGACCGCGCCCGCGGCGTCGTCGGCCGCCTGGCGGCGGAGTGGCGGGCCACCGAGGCCGCCCTCGCCGACCTCGAGGCCGAGGTCCCCTATCCGCTCTCCCGGGTCGTCACCGACATCGAGCAGGCCCTCGAACGCCGGAGCTTCCACGACCGGATCGCCGAGAAGCTGGCACAGGACCCCGAGTGGGGCTGAGGAGCACGCTGCTCGACGTGACCCCGCTCCGGTCGTCACCGCGGTTCCGGCGGTTATGGATCGGCCAGGCCCTGTCCGGTTTCGGCGGCCAGATGACGATCGTCGCGGTGATGTTCCAGGTCTGGGAGATGACCGGCAGCACCGCGTGGACCGGCGCCGTCGGCCTGGCGCAGGCGATCCCGCTCGTCGTGCTCGGCCTGTTCGCCGGATCGCTCGTCGACCGGGTGGATCGCCGGAGGCTCTGCCTGATCACGACCGTCGGGCATGCCGTGTGCTCGCTCCTTCTCACGCTCCAGGGCTTCTTCGGGCCCCTCCCGCCCGCCGGGATCCTGGGGCTGGTGGTCGCGCATTCCTGCTTCGGGGCTGTCGGAGGCCCGGCCTCCCGTACGTTCATCGCGCACCTCCTGCCCAAGCACCAGCTGGCCGCCGGGCTGGCGCTGAGGCGCATCTCCTTCCAGGGCGCCATGCTGATGGGACCCGCGCTGGGCGGGCTGATCGTGGGCGCGCTGGGCGTCGGCGGCTGCTACCTGATCGACACGCTCACCTTCGTCGCCGCGTTCTACGGCGTGATCGGTCTGCCGCGGATGAGTCCCGAGGGCGCGCCCGCCCGTCCCGGACTGCGCGGCGTGCTGGACGGCCTGGCCTTCCTGTCCCGCACTCCCGTCGTTCGCGGAGCGCTGCTCACGGACCTCGCCACCACTGTGCTGTCCATGCCGATCAGCCTGTTCCCCTTGATCAACGCGGAGCGGTTCGGCGGCGACCCGCGCACACTCGGGCTGTTCCTCACGGCCATGGCCGTCGGTGGCGTCGTGGCCTCCGTCTTCTCCGGGACCTTCACCCGGCTGCCCCGGCCCGGCCTGGTCATGCTCGCCGGATCCGCCACGTGGGGCGGGGCGCTCGCGCTGTTCGGCGTGTCGACCGGCCCGTGGGCCGGGCTGGCCTTCCTCGTCCTGGCCGGCGCCGCCGACACCGTCTCCGTGGTGTCCCGGAGCACGATCGTCCAGCTGCACACCCCGAACGAGCTGCTCGGCCGGGTCAGCGCCGCCGAACAGATCGTCGGGCAGGCCGGCCCCGACCTCGGCAACATGCGCGGAGGCCTCGTCGCGGACGCCACCTCGGGAGCGGCGGCGCTGATCAGCGGCGGCCTGCTCTGCCTCGCCGCCGTCGCCGCGGTGGGCGCGACCACCCCGGACCTCCGCCGCTCCTCCACCGCCCCCTAGCCAGGATGCTGCGGGAGCGGTCGAGCGACGGCGTTCGTGAGCGGTGAGGTCGGGCGCGGGCATTCGAGGATCGACCGGGTCACCGTCCACGAGACGGCCGACCCCGAGGTCATCGTCACCGAGTACCCGCCTGATCTCGCGCGGGTTTACCCGACTGGCTCACTGCGCCTGACATTTCCCGCTATGGTGCCGAAGATCCCCTACTGTCGTCACAGGAGTCCCATGTCGCGCGTCGAGCCTCTGCGGGAGGGCGATCCCACGGCCGTGGGGCCCTACCGGCTGTTCGGGCGGCTGGGTGCGGGCGGCCAAGGGGTGGTCTACCTGAGCCAGGGACCCGACGGCCGCCCGGTCGCGATCAAAGTGCTGCGCGAGGGGCTCGCCGACGAGCGGTTCGCCAAGGAGATCGACGCGGCGCGGCGGGTGGAGCCGTTCTGCATCGCGCAGGTGCTCGACGCCTCGCTGGGCCCGCGGCCGTACATCGTGACCGAGTACGTCGAAGGGCCCTCGCTTCAGCAGGCCGGTCGTCACGTCGGCGCCGATCTGCAGCGGCTCGCGGTGGCGACCGCGACCGCGCTGGCGGCCATCCACCAGGCGGGCATCGTCCACCGCGACTTCAAGCCCGCCAACGTGCTGCTCGGGCAGGGCGGGCCGCGGGTGATCGACTTCGGGATCGCCCGGTCCGTCGAAGCGGGGGCGACGGCCACCAGCAGCATCGTGGGGACGCCCGCGTACATGGCGCCCGAGCAGCTCGCCGGTGAGCGGATCGGGCCGGCCGTGGACGTGTTCGCGTGGGCGTCGGTGATGGTGTTCGCCGCCACCGGGACGCCTCCGTTCGGCGAGGACTCGCTGCCCGCGGTGATCAACCGCATCCTGCACAACGAGCCGCAGGTCGGCGACCTGCCGCAACCGCTGCGCACGATCCTCCTGGCGTGCCTGGCCAAGGATCCGGCCCACCGGCCGAGCATGCAGGACGTGTTGCTGTGGGTCCTGGGCGGACAGGCCCCCGGGCCTCCGGCCGGGGCCGGCGGCGGCAGCGGTGTGTCCACGGTCCCGGGACGGCGGCGGCGCGGGAAGGGGACGGCGGTCATCGCGGTCGTCTCCGGGGTGGGGGCGCTGGCGGTCGCGGGCGCCGTCGCCTGGGCCGCCACGAACGTCCGGTTCCAGCCACAGCGGCCGAGCACGCAGGCGCTGGCGTTGACCTCCGCCGGGACGCCGGCCCGGACCTCGACCCCGGCTCCCGCTTCGACTCCGACCAAAGCGCGCCAGCGTCCGAAAAGGAGCAAGAGCCCGTCGGAGCCGGTGACCCCGACCGTGAAGAAGACCGTGAAGCCGACGCAGCCCGCTCCCAAGCCGACGACCGCGTCGGCGAAGCCCTCGTCGGGCGGTGGTTCCTTCCGGGTGGTGTGGATCCGGGCCATGGGCGCCAGGAAGGCCAACACCCAGGACTGCCAGATCGGCCAGACCAACACCTTCGGCCTGGTCGAGGGGACCAAGCTGGCCACCAGGTTCCACTACGAATGGATCCTGGACGGACGCGTGGTCGAGCGCTCCGAGTCCGTCATCGCCGAATCCCACACCATGCAGGTCGTCGGCCCGCTCGTGACGTCGAACGGCCCTCACAAGATCACGCTCCGCGTCACCTCGCCCGCGACGGCGTCCAGGGCGCTCTCGTTCACCATCTGCCCGGTCGGGACGGAGTGATGAACCCGCTCCTGCCGGAGGATCCCCCGGCCGTGGGCCCCTACCGGCTGCTCGGGCGGCTGGGCGTGGGCGGCCAAGGGGTGGTCTACCTCGGGCAGGGGCCGGACGGGCGGCGGGTCGCGGTGAAGGTGCTGGTGGACGGCCTGGCCGACGACCATCGCTTCGCCAAGGAGATCGACGCGGCGCGCCGGGTGGAGCCGTTCTGCATCGCTCAGGTGCTCGACGCCTCGCTGGGCGGCCGGCCGTACATCGTGACCGAGTACGTCGAAGGGCCCTCGCTCCATCAGGCCGGTCGCCACTTCGGCGCCGACCTGCAGCGGCTCGCGGTGGCGACCGCGACCGCGCTGGCGGCCATCCACCGGGCCGGGGTGGTGCATCGCGACTTCAAGCCCGCCAACGTGCTGCTCGGCCGGGACGGGCCGCGGGTCATCGACTTCGGGATCGCCCGCGCGGCCGGCCATTCGCTGACCGTGACGAGCAGCATCGTCGGCACGCCCGCGTACATGGCGCCCGAGCAGCTCGCGGGCGCCCCGCTCGGTCCCGCGGTGGACGTGTTCGCGTGGGCGTCGGTGATGGTGTTCGCCGCCACCGGGACGCCTCCGTTCGGCAACGACTCGCTGCCCGCGGTGATCCGGCGCATCCTGCACGACCAGCCGTACCTGGGCGACCTGCCGGGTCCGCTGCGCCCGATCGTGCTGGCCTGCCTGGCCAAGGACCCCGCCGCCCGGCCCGCCATGCAGGACGTCCTGCTCCGGCTCATCGGCGCCCCGCCCACCGGCCCGACGGGCGAGGTCGCGGGCCGCCGGGATGGCGCCGGGGCGAGCCGCCCGCGCGGAAAGGCGCTGCTGGCCGGCGCCGGGGCACTGGCGGTGGCCGGGGCCCTGGTGGCCGGGGCGATCATGTGGATGCCCGCACCGGCGACGACGGCCGCCCCCAGCGTGGCGACGACACCCGCGCCCTCACCCTCGGCCGCGGGCCAGGGCGCCACCGGCGCACCCAGCGCGTCGGCCAAGAAACCTGCCAGGACCCCCGCCAAGACGCCCAGCGCGCCCGTCCGGAAGGCGCGTCCCACCAGGACGGCCGGCTCCACCCCCACCCCCACCGTCTCCCGCGCCCGGCCGACCCCCAAGCCCACGAAGACCACGAAGGCCACGAAGACCACGGCCGCGCCGGCGGGGACGGTACGCCTGGTGTCGCTGACGCTGGACGGCCTGCGGACCGAGAAGGGCTGCTGGTCGCCCAGCCTCTTCCCGGTCGCCTCGCTCAGGGGCCCGTCGGGCAGGCAGGTGGAGTACGGCTACCGCTGGGTGGTGGACGGCCAGGACGAGGGCTGGAAGACGGACTGGGTCACCGGCACGACCAAGAACCGCCGCAACCCCTTCGGCGCCTTCGAACCGGGCCGGCACACGATCGTCTTCCACCTGCTGACACCCTCGAAGGCCACCAGGCGAGTGGCGTTCACGGTGTGCGAGCGCTACTCCTAGAGTTCGGCCGCCACCGGGGACGCGTCCTCGAAGTCCTTGTCCAGGGCGTCGGTCCACGAAGGCTTCGTCTCCTCGTACCCCTTGGCGTGCAGCCGGTAGAGCGTGGCGTACAGGCCGTCCAGGGCCATGAGCTCCGCGTGGCTGCCCAGCTCGCGGATCGTGCCGCCGTCCAGGACCACGATGAGGTCGGCGGTGCGCACGGTCGCGAACCTGTGCGAGACGAAGACCGTGATCGTGCCGTTCTCCGTCTGGCTCGCGGCGATCTGGAAGCGCCGGAAGATCTCGTACTCGCTCGCTGGGTCGAGGCTGGCGGCCGGCTCGTCGAGGACGCGGAGGATCGGCGCCTCCCGCATCATCGAACGGGTCAGCGCGACCTTCTGCCACTGCCCGCCCGACAGGTCGGTGCCGCCCGGGAACGTGGGGCCGAGCTGGGTCCGCAGGCCATGGGGGAGCAGGCCGGGCAGGCCGGACCCGCCCGCGCGGTCGAGGGCGTCCCTGACGGCGGGCTCGTCGTCGATGCGGGGCAGGTCGCCGATGCCGGCCGACTCCTGCAGCAGGAACTCCAGGCGGCAGAAGTCCTGGAAGCAGGCCGTCACCCGGTCGCGCCAGGCCTGGACGTCGTAGCCGGCCAGGTCGTTCCCGCCGTACGTGATCCGGCCCGCGGTGGGGTCGTACAGCCGGCACAGCAGCTTGACCAGCGTCGTCTTCCCGGCGCCGTTCTCGCCGACGACGGCCACGGTGCGGCCGGCGGGAAGCCGCAGCGACACGTCCCGCAACACCGGCCGGGCGGCGTCCGGGTAGCTGAAGGAGACGTTCTCCAGGACGAGGTCGGAGCCGGCGGAGGGCGCGGGGGCGCCGGCCTCCCGCGGCCGGATGCGGGCCCTGGCATGGTCGTCCAGCCACAGGTAGTAGCCCATGGCGCGCAGCGTCTTCTGCATCCAGGTGAGCATCTGGATCAACCCGGAGACGCTGCCGGTCAGCTGGCCGCCCAGCGCGATGGTGAGGACGACGTCACCGGGGCTCGCCTGGCCCCGCAGCGCCGCCGTGACGACGAGGTAGAGCGCGCCGGCGAAGCCCGCGCCGAAGATCAGCCAGCCGACGGAGGTCCACATGGCCGTACGGACCTCCGCCTGCCGCCGGGGCCTGTCGACCTGCTCCCACAGGGCGCGGTGGCGGCCGGCGATCTCCTCCTGCAGGCCGAAGACCCGCAGCTCCTTGGCCGCGCTCGGGGAGCAGGCGGTCGTGAACAGCCCCTGCCGCAGCCGCGCCGGCGCCACGGTCGTCTCCTCCGCCCTGGCGGTGGCCTGCTCGCCGCGCCGTACGGCGAGCACCGTGGGCAGGGCCAGGAACAGCAGGAGGAGGAACTCCGGGCGGACGCTCATCAGCAGCGCGACGGTGGAGCCGAAGGCGACGAGCGCCCGCAGGTTCTCCACCAGGGCTCCGAAGGCCGAGCCGAGCGAGGTGCGGTGGCTGCGGAGCAGTTCGAGCTGGTCCTGATAGGGCGGATATTCGTGGTGGTCCAGGTGCGGCAGGCCGCTGGTCATCGCCATGATGCGCTGGTCGAGCAGGAGCCCGACCCGCTGCTGGAGCCGGATGCGCAGGTCCGCGGCGACCGTGCCCGCGAGCTGGCCGGCGACGAGCGCGCCCGCCAGGATGAGGGCGGCGGTCAGCATGCCGGGCAGGTCCGCCTCGACCGCGGAGTTCACCATGCGCTGCAGGCCGACCGCCGTCACGGCGGCGACCGCGCCGACCACGGGCGCGAGCCCGAGGACGAGGGCGGCCCGGGGGGCGTCGGCCTTGAAGGCGGCCCCGATCAGCAGGGCCATGGCCCGGACGGCGACGCGCGGGGAGGTTCGGTCAGACATGGCGGGCCTCCCTGAACGGCGCGCTCTGCAGGGTGAACAGGTGGGCGTACCGCCCGTCGAGTGCCATCAGCTCCTCGTGCGAGCCGTACTCGATGACCTCGCCGCCGTCGATCACGCAGATGCGGTCCGCCAGCCGTACCGTGGCGAACCGGTGGGACACCAGGATCGTGGTGAGCCCGCGGGTGATCTCCAGGAAGTGCTGGTAGATCTCGGCCTCGGCGCGCACGTCGAGGTTGGCGGTCGGCTCGTCGAGGACGAGCACGCGGGCGCCGTGCTCGACCGCGAACAGCGCGCGGGCCAGCGCGACGCGCTGCCACTGGCCGCCGGACAGGTCGGTGCCGCCCTCGAACCTGCGGCTGAGCGGGGTGTCCCACCCCGCCGGGAGCCTGGGCAGGAAGTCGTTGAGGCCGGAGAGCTTGGCGGCACGGTCGAACGCGCCGTTGGAGCGGTCGGCGTCGAGCCGTCCGAATCCGACGTTGTCCCGCAGGGACAGCTCGTAGCGGACGAAGTCCTGGAAGACGATCGCCAGCTGGCGGCGCCAGGCGAGCGGGTCGAGGGTACGCAGGTCCACGCCGTCGACCGTGATCCGGCCGGAGACGGGGTCGTAGAGCCGGGCCAGCAACTTGATCAGCGTGCTCTTGCCGGCGCCGTTCATCCCGACGATCGCCAGTGACGAACCGGCCGGGATGCTCAGGTCCAGGCCCTTCAGGACCGGACGGTCGGGGTAGCCGAACCGTACGTCCTCGAACCGGATCCCCTGCGCGGGCCACCGCTCGTCCGGCGCGACGGTGTCCGGCCGGCTGAGCTCGGCCTCCACCCCGAGCCGGCCGACCGCCAGGGCGTGCGGCACGGTGGCGCTCGCCTGGGCCAGGATCCACTGGATGTCCCCGATCCAGCCCAGCGCGGCCATGGCCGCGATGGCCTGCAGGGCGACGGTGATCGACTCCACGTCGAGCCGCCCGCCCGCCACGGCGAAGGCCAGGTACGCGAACACGGCGGCATGGGACAGCGCCAGCACGACCGGGCCCACCGTCCTGCTGAGCAGCCGGCCCGACCCGGCCAGCGCGTCCATGCCGACGAGCCAGGCCCGGGTGAAGCGGTCGTGCAGCCAGTCCTGGAAGCCGAAGACCCTGACCTCCTTGGCCGCGGCGTCGCCGATCGCGAGATCCCGGGCGTAGGCGGCCTGCCGGAGCGCGGGCATCGACTCTTCCTCGGCGTCCACGGCCTTCCTGACCTCGCGCAGCCGCCATCGGGACAACGTGATCCACGCGGCGGCCAGCGGCAGCGGCAGCCACCATTCGACGGTGGCGAGCAGGATCGCCGCGGCGAGCCCGCTCAACCGGCTGGTCGCGAGCCTCGTGAGAGACGTCACGGCGTCGCCGGGCGGATAGCCCGTCGCCAGTCCCTGCGCGAGCTGGATGCGGTCGGCGATCGCGGGATCGCTGAGATGACCGATGCCGACCGGCCGGAGCGCTCCTTCGAGGGTCGTCTGGCCGAGCGTCGCGTTGAGCCGCCGCGCCAGCTCGCTGGAGATCATCCCCTGGACGGGCGTGAGGGCCAGCCGCGCCACGAAGACGGCGATGAAGACGGCCAGATCCAGCGCGAGGCCCGCGTCCCCTGCCGCACGGCTTGCCACGTCTCCGACGACGGCGGCGCCGGCCAGCATGAATCCGCTACTCAGCAGGGCCTGCAGGAGCACGACGGCGGTCAGGGCAGCGGTCAGCGGGAGCGACACGCGCGGCAGGAGGCGGACCACCTCCAGCACGCCGCTCGCGCCGCGACCGCCGGTCACCTCAGTCCCAGTCCGGCCAGCCATCGCCGGTCACCTCCGCTCCTCGTCAGCAGCGCGGACAGCATCCCGGGTGCGCCCATCAGTAATGACCAGCCGGTCTCCGCGAGCGCGGCGGGCTCGTCGAGGCGGCCCATGAGGTGGTCCGTCAGGTGATCCGCGAGTTTCGCCGCCTCCGGCAGCCCGGCGCATCGGGCGAAGGAGTCGAACACGAGCATCAGTCCGGCGGCCCCGTGGCAGATGCCCAGGTCGTCCAGATAAAGGTCATCGTCGTACGCCGCCAGGAACGATCGCGCCGACTCGAGGGCGAAGGCGGCCAGGTCGTCGTCGCCGAGCACGCGTGCGGCCTCCCACAGTGTCCAGGCGTTGCCGGGACAGCCGTAGCACCACGCCTGCCGCAGCCCGTTTCCCTTGGGCGCGCGATGGCCGTCCAGCCGGGTGGTCCCGAACGGCCAGGTGATCACACCTCTGTCGTCGACGTAGGATTCGGCCACCAGCCGGCCCGCGAGCCGGCGCAGCAGGTCGTTCAGCTCCTCACTCAGCCCGTCGGCGTCGGCGGCGGCGCGCAGGGCGGTCACGATGCCGGGCAGCCCGTGGGCCAGGCCCAGATTGATGCGGTCGACGTTCCAGCCGCGCAGCTTCTCGCCCTGGTACTGGCCCACCCGCAACCTGGACAGTGCCTCGTCCTCGCAGAGCAGCGCCAGCCGGGCGATCAGCGGTGCCCGGCCCGCGGCGTCGATGCCGGGATCGATGGCGAACGCCACGAGGACACCCGCCGGGCCCACGATGAGGTCGTAGTCCTCCCATCCGACGTTCGCGGTCCGCCAGCGCGGGGCGGCCACGTACTCGATGAGCCTGGCCCGCTGTTTCGCCAGCGGCTCGTTCAGCCGCGGCCACGCCGTGGCGGCGATCCGCAGGCCGAACATCCTGGACGACGCGCCGCCGCCGAAAAGGCCCGGGTGGTAGTGAGGGCTGCGGAAGTCGCGCAGCCACGTGACCACGGCGCGGGAGGCGGCTGACTCATCCGGCGGACGAGTCTGACCGGCGGCCAGCGCGGCGAGGATGGCCGGTCCGGAGTCCGGCCTGTTCTGCGCCGGCTCGGCCGGCACGGCGTATTCCCGAAGGAGTGTCTCGGCGACCGCCTGCACGGCGGCTCGTTCGAGCACGTGGGTCGATGTCACGACGATGCCCTTTCAGCGGATGCCGGCTCACATGTGGATCGCCAAGGACGCCGCCTGTTCGCGGCGCCCCTGGCGATCGCGGTTCAGCAGGTCCCGGTGCACATTCCGCTGCACGGGTCGGTGAACGCGGGGTCCGAAATGCTGTGGACCTCGAGCTCGTCGACCAGTTCCTCGACGTCGTCCTGGGGCTCGGGGATGTCCTGGGGCTCGGGGGTGGTGTTCTCGGACATGGCTGGCCACCTTTCTGTCTTGTCTTGACGGGGTGTTTCGGGCATCCGGCCGGTCACGTCGTTCCGGCCGAAATCTGGGCCGCGGCGGCCGCCAGCGCTGTGGGCGGCACCGCGTGGGGCAATCGAACGGCGACCTCGGAGGCCACGCGCTCGGTACCGTGGTCCGACACGCTCAGCTCGTCGGCCGCGGGCAACATCTCCGTGACGGTGAGCTCGTCCCCGGCCGCGAGCTCCTTGAGGGCCTGCTCGAACACCCGGACCGCGCGCACGCTTTCCAGGTCGCAGGCCAGCGGCCGGTATCCGGACGGGCCGGCGACGAACACCCACCGGGGCAGCCCGAGCCGGTCCCGCAGCCTGCTGAGCGCCCGTAGCCCGGCCAGGTCTCCGCCGCCGGCGAGGTCCAGCCGATCGGCGGCGATCCGCCACTGCGCGGCGGAGACCACCAGCGATCCCGCCACGGTGATCCGGGGGACGAAGGAGCGTCCGGGGAACGCGGTGAGCGAGCAGCGCAACCGGCGGAACCGGGGGGCATGCTGCTGGGAGTCGGCGCACAGGATCCGGGTCAGCACGCTCCACGGCGTCAGGGGGCTGCGCGTCGCATGGGTGCAGATCCGTACGGGCCTGCCGGCGTGGGAGATCACGACCCGATCCGCTTCACGATGCGCGGTGAGCTCTCCCAGCGGCAGGTACCGCGCCGCCCCGGTACGCCACGTCGTGCCGTAATGGCCGGGGTCGGGGTCGCCGGTCCAGAGGGAGGTGTACCTCGGCCTGCGGATCGCGTTGGCGGCCTGCGGTACCAGCGGCGGAATCAGCAGCTCAACTGACGGTACGCCACTGATTCGGTCGAGCTCGGCGAGAAACGCCCGGTAGGCGTCGGCGGCCGGCACCGCCCCGTGCAGCCGCCGCAGCGTCTCGACGAAGCGCGCGTCGAGGACCGCGGCCGGGCCGGCGTTGTCCAGCACCCACCCGCCGCCGGGGAGCGGGCGGACCACGCAGTCGACCGGCCAGGTGATCGGGGCGTCCGGTGCCCCGACGGCGTCGAGCATCGCCGGGGTGATGTCGATGACGGGTGCCGCGTCCGGCGACGCGGCCATCAGGTCCAGGAGCCGCGCGTAGCCGGAGCCGGGGCGGTGTGCCGGTGGCCAGGCGTTCTGCGGGAGAGTCCGGTGGTTCAGCTCTCCCTCCTCGGTCCGGGCCGCCAGCTCCTCGGCGAACACGTCCATGACGGGGCGCGGTCGCGGGCCGATCCGTTCCCGGAGCCTGCTCTCCGGCTTGGGCTCGTCCTCGCCGATCAGCAGGCCGAGCCTGCGGTACTGCTCGAAGGCCCGCTGCAGGACCGCCAGGTCGGCGGTGAAGGCGCCGTCGGCGCGCCGGTACACGTCGACGAACCCGGCACCGGCGTCGGAGGCGGTCGAGCCGGAGGTCTTCTCCCATCGGCCGCGCCGCTGTCTCAGCGGCGCCGAGACCTCGAGCACGCCGAGCCGGACGAGCTTGCCGACGAGACCCGGAGGCGAGCCGGCCTCCAGCGCGGACACCGGCCGGACGCCGGATCGCAGGGACTCGACGATGCGGTCGAGCGCGGGGCTCCGCCGCAGCCGGTAGACGAGCAGGTCGGGCGTGGCGGAGGCCGGATCGACCGTCCAGACCGCGAGGCGGTCGCCCTCCACCCGGTGCAGGGGGGTCATCGACAGCCGGTGATCCCGGCGCAGCCGGTCCGCGGCCGATCGTGCCAGCTCCAGCCTCCTGGCGTGCACGTTCTCCGTCCAGTCGACGGCGACCTGGCCGTTCACCGAGAGGCCGGACGACTGTTCCGCCACGGGCACCAGTGACACCTGGCCCAGCCAGGTCCGCGGCGTGGTCTTGACCGCGCCGCGGGCGATCATCCGCCAGAGGTAGTCGCTGCGCCTGCGCAGCTTCTTGGAGGTCCACGGCTCGCCTTGGGCCAGCCGCCGCTCGATGTCCGCGAGCACGTCGGAGGTCAGGCAGGCCCGGCCGCCGGGCACGGAGCCGAGCAGGTGCCACGGCGCCTCCAGCAGGCGGTCGTGCTCCTTCTCGACCTGCGCCTCCGCCTGCTCCTCCAGCCACAGGAGCTCGGCGGACAGCGAGGCCACGCGGTCCAGGTGGGCGGTCAGGCCCGGGGCCGCCACGATCTCGCGCAGGCGGCGGGCCTGGTCGCCGGTGAGGGCCTGGCCCTGGTGCAGGCGGCGCCGTACGGCGAGGACCGCCCGCCGTGCCGCGGCCGGCAGCTCCGGCCTCGGCACCACCTCGTCCCCGAGCCGTCCGGCGAGGTCGGACGCCTCCCGGAGGTAGTCGTCGTGGACGTGGTTCAGCGCGCGTACGCACGCGAACAGGTCGGGGGAGGAGGCCGCCAGCCAGAGCCGGATGGGCAGCCCCGCGACGCGGAGCACGGCCGATTCGCTCATCGTGGTCACCGCGCGTCACCCTCTTCACGGGCCAGCAGCGCCTCGGCGATCAGGGCCTGCCGCACCGACGGCAGGTTCGCCCGGTTCCAGTGGAAGATGACCAGGTACGACGCCACCGCGCGCGGTCCCATGGCGGCCAATCCGCTCTCGAAGTAGTCGCGGAACCAGCGCTCGCCCTCCTGCCGGACGACCTGCCGGTGGTCCTCGGCGAGGTCCGCCGCCTCGGGGGACAGCTTGGCGGCCAGCGCGTCGGGCGACGGCCAGACCTTTCGCAGCGCCGCGGCCAGCCGCGCGAACCGCGGATCCGCGACGGCGGTCGCGGCGAGGGGGCGGTGCCGTCGTACCCGCTCCCAGACCCCGAGATCCTCCCAGCCCACGATCTGCAGCGCGCCGAACAGCGACCGGAGCAGCAGCAGCGACATCGCCCACGAGGGGCCGGGGCCGTGACCGGCCAGGCGGAGCCGGTGGTAGTCGAGCCAGGCCAGCGAGTCGGCGGTGAAGACCCGATGGACGCTGCGCATCGACTCCGGCCCGCCGAACAGGTACGTCTCCGGCTCGTACACGCCGGGACGCCAGTCGCCGAGCACGCCGTCCCTCCGCCAGGCGGTCAGCCGGTCGCGCACCAGCGGGTCGAGCTCGGGCGACGCCGGCCGGAACCGGATGCGCAGGCCGGGGGGCTTGTGCATGAAGAAGAAGTCGCGGGCCAGCCCGTCGCGGACGGCCTGCCGGGCGGTCCCGGCCAGCTCCGCGTAGAGGTCGCCGGACCGCTCCGGAATCGGTGTGAGACCGAACTGGAGCCAGCGCTCCGCCGTGTCCTCCAGGACCGTCCCCGGCAGGACCTCGGACTCCGCCGACCGCTTCATTCGCCCACCTCCTCGGTGCCGTCTCTACGATCGTCAGGGAGGGGCTTCAGAGTCGGTTCATAGTCGGCTCATACGAGCGCGCCGATCGTGCGCAGGGCTCTGACGTCGCGTTTCACCTCGGCGTCCGCCCTTGCGAGGCCGGCCACCCGTTCGACGAGCCCGCGGTCCCGGCAGCGGACCGCCAGCCGCAGCGACACGAGCAGGGGCGTGATCCGGGCGCCCGCGCCGCGCACCCCGTCGAGGCGGGCGCCGGCGCGGGCCACGTGCTCGGCCGCGGCGTCCGGGCGGCCCTCGCGGAGCGCGGCGGCCGCGGCGGCCTGCTCGATCAGAACCTCGATGTCCCAGCTGCCGGCGCTCTGCGCGACAGGCGGGCCCGCGTCGGGCGGGTCGTACCCGCCGAACGTCGCGTGCCAGAGCCTGGCCGACTGCGCGCCCGCGCTGAACCCGATCGCGTCGAACCGCCGGATGGCGCGCTCCAGGGCCTGCCCGGCGCCGTCGTGGTCGCCGTGCCGTTCCGCGAGGGTCGCGCGGAACATGTCGAGCCCGGCCAGGCCGGGCTGGTGCCCGATTCCGGCCAGGATGGACCGGCCCTCGTCGAGCAGGTTCGTGGCGGCGGCCGAGTCGCACGTCATGTCCGCGAGCAGGGCCGCCGGGCAGCCGACGGCCGCGCGTACCGTGTGGGCGTCCTTGAGCTCGGCGTGCAGCTGCGCGCAGATCGCCGTGGCCGCCGGTGCGGGGGTGTCGCCGTAGGCGAGGCAGAGCGCCAGGTTCCCGTGGATCTCGGTGGCGCCGAAGCACCAGCGCGCCCGCCGCGCGTGGCCGAACGCCTCGTGCAGCACGCCTTCGGCCGTCACGTAGTCGCCGTCCTCCATGTGCCCGATGCCTTCGAGCAGCAGCACCCTGGCGTACGCCGCCGGGTCGTCGGCCCGGTACGCCAGCTCGCGCGCCTGGCCGATCAGGGACCGGTGCCATCGCCCGGTCATCGTGGAGCGGGCCACCGCCTCGTTGAGGGTGAGTTGCACCGCGGCCGCCAAATTGTCGTCGGTGTCCCAGCGCTTCCTGGCCTCCGCGATCCGGGCCAGGGTCTCGTCCGCCCGCCCGGCGGCGGCCGTGGCGTACGTCTCGACGGCCGCGATCTCCAGTTCGAGGCCGGGCAGGCCGGAGTCGAGCCGGGAGACCTGGCTCGCGGTCTGCAGCGCCATCGACAGGTCGCCGCGCGAGACCGCGAACTGGGCGGCGGAGCACAGAGCACGCGCCGCGCGGGCGGCGGCGTGCCGCTCCTCCGGCCCGCCCGGGCGCAGTTCGAGCCAGGCGGCGTGCGCGCGCCCAGCGTGCAGGGCGCACAGCTCGATCTCCGACGGATGGCGATCGACGCGGGCCTCGGCCAGGTCCGCGACCTGGGCGTGCACGTGGGCGCGGTCGGCGAGCGGCAGCCTGCCGTACGCGACCTCGGCGACGACCGGCGACTCGACCTCCAGCTCGCCGGCCGGGCTCGCCCGGGTGACCAGCAGCCCGTCGCCGAGCA
Source organism: Nonomuraea sp. NPDC052116 (assembly GCF_040680035.1). Lineage (NCBI taxonomy): Bacteria > Bacillati > Actinomycetota > Actinomycetes > Streptosporangiales > Streptosporangiaceae > Nonomuraea > Nonomuraea sp. NPDC052116. Next base: position 77,197 of record NZ_JBFAWA010000018.1, read on the forward strand.
GCTGGGCGAGCGTCTCGTCGAAGGTCTGGTCGAGCGGCGGGTCCAGGGCCGCGGCGACCTGCTCCAGGTCCCCGGCGACGCAGCCGCCGCCGAGCGCGCCGGCGATGGCGAGCAGCCGCTGGGCGTCCACGCCCAGCTGGTCGAGGCGGGCGCCCACCGCCGCCTCCGCGCTCGGCGCGATGAGATCGGTCCGGCCCTCGGCGTCCAGCTGCAGGTGGACGAGCTGTTCGAGGTAGAGCGGGTTGCCGGCGCTGCGCCGGGCGAGGTCGTCGCTCAGCGGGAGCGGCCCGAGCCGGGCGGCGACGGTCTCCGCCAGCTCCTGGGCGTCCGCCGGGCCGAGGGGCGGGACGCGCAGCGTGGTCACCGGCCCCCGGGTCAGCGGCGGCTCGTCCACCCGGCCGCTGAGCATCAGCACGGCCCGGACGTCCAGGTCCGGATCGTCCAGGCCCTCCGCGAACTCCCGCACCGCCGGGGACATCCACTGGCAGTCGTCGAGGACGAGGACGACCGGACGCCGCTCCGCCGCCTCCCGCAGCAGCTCCCGCAGCGTCCAGAAGATCTCCTCCTTGCCCTGGGGCCCCTGCCCCCTGGGCACGTCTCCCCCCAGGGCCTCGGCCAGCTGGTAGAGGGGCCAGTAGCCCAGCCGCCGGCCGTCGCGCCGGCAGCGCAGGGTCAGGAACCGCGCGTCCGGCGCCATCCGGCGCGCCGCCTCGGCCACCAGCCGGGACTTCCCGACGCCCGGCTCGCCGGACAGCACGACGGCGGGGACGCCCGGCCGGCGCAGACCGTCCCGCAGCGCGGCGACGAGCTCGTCCAGCTCGGAACGGCGATCCACCATCGGCGTGCGCGCCTCGCCGGCGTGTCCTTCCGGGGTGTCGGCGATCTGCCAGGCCCGCAGCGGCCGGCTGAAGCCCTTGGCCGCGATCGGCTCGATGGGCCGGGTGGGTACGGCTCCCCGTACGAGCAGCCAGGTCCGCACGTCCATGACGATGCCGTCGGCCGGTGCGGCGGCCTGGAGCCGGGCGGCGCGGTTCATGACCTCGCCGATCGCGAACGAGGAGTCCCGCTCGGAGAGCGCGACCTGTCCCGAGGCGATCCCGAAGCGGACCGAGAAGTCCACCCCTCGCGTACGGCGCAGGTCGGCGGCCTGGCGCGCGATCCTCTCCAGGGAGACCCGGGCACACTCCACCGCGCGGACCGCGTCGTCCTCGTGGGTGGCCTCCACCCCGAAGACCGCGACCACGGCGTCCCCGATGAACTTCTCCACCCGGCCGCCCTGCTCGGTCGCCGCCCGGCTCACGTCGGCGAAGTACGTGGCCAGCGTGCCCTGCCAGACCTCGGGGCTGAGGCCGCGCGCGAGCTCCGTCGAGCCGGCCACGTCGCCGAAGAGCACGGTCACGAACCGCAGGGTGGTGCGGGCGGCGGACGCGGGGGACAGGGCACTGCCGCACGACATGCAGAAGCGGGCGGCGGCGGGGTTCTCACCGCCGCACTGGGGGCAGGGTCGCATCACCGGTCACCAGCACCAGCCGCCGCTCGCGTACGCATGCGCTTCGACGTCCGCGGCGTCCTCCATGCGCGCCTTGATGGAGGCGAGCACCTGGAGTTCCTCGTCGCTGAGCGACTGCAGCACCGCGATCTGCTCGCCTGACGCGGTCGTCAGGTCGAAGCCGGCGGCTTCCAATTGGTCGATGGTCGCCATGACCTCTCCTTTCCTGCGGCGTTCGCGCGCAGTTGGACGGCGTCGACGAGCTGCGCCAGGCCGTATGCCGTGTTGAGTGCGCTCAGGCCGATCAGCGACTCCGCCTCGGGGGTGAGCGGGAGCCCGTCGATCGCGCGCCACAGCTCCTCGCGGTGCGTGCCGTCCAGGACGGCATGGGTCACCAGCGTGCGGAACGCGTCCAGCGGCAGGCCCGTGCGCAGGGAGAGCAGGGGCGCCAGATCGGGTGGGGGAGGGTAGCCCTCCAGGACGGCGACGTGCCCGAGCAGCGCCACCGGGTGGGCGTGCCTGATCCAGTAGTACTGGCTGCCGACCACCGCGGCGACGCAGGGCGGCGGCGGGTCCGTGAACAGGGTCTCGGCGTCGCCTCCCGCGCGGGCGTAGTCGTTCACCACGTCCTGGTCATGGCCGTACTCCTCGTGCACGTGCCGGGCCAGATAGACGGCGACGCCCCGCGCGATCTCGTCGTCCCGGGCCAGGCACGCCGTGGTGGCGTCGAGGATGAGCGGTACGGTCGCGCGCAGCATGCCGTGCAGGGCCCTGAGCCATTCCAGATAGAGCTCGCGCGGTGCGGGATGCCGCCACATCCGCTCCGTCCTGGCCAGCAGCGCGGGCATGACGAGGTCGATCTTGGCCATCAGGCGCAGGCTGCTGGTCATGTCCCGCCTCCCCGGCCCATGAGGGCGGTCAGCAACCGGGTCCCGTCGTCCCCGGCGGTCTCGTGCAGGCGCCAGCACAGGCCGCAGACGTCCGGGTAGCGGGCGCGGGCGAGCGCGGCGAACGGCGGCAGCCGTACCAGGTCGTCCGGCCGGACCGAACCGACGGCGCGCAGCAGCGGGTCGTCGCGGAACGCGGCCAGCGCGGCGCGCACCTCGGCCGCGCCGGTCGCCCGCCGCCGCAGCTCCCGGGGGCCGCCGCCCGTGATGACGCTCTCGTTGCAGCAGCCCGTGATCACGCCGTCGTAGCGGACGGTCGGCGACGCGGTCAGCGGGCACGCGCCCAGCTCGGCGACGCCGTAGCGGCGTCCGATCGCGAAGACGCCGCTCCCTCGGCCCGCCCGCAGCGGGGTGATCAGCGTGATCTCCGCGCGCCGGGACCAGTCGTCCCCCAGCGTGTCGCGGAGGACCCCCTCGGCGAACGGCACCGCGCCGGGCTCGTCGAGGAGCTGGAGGACGATGTGGCAGCCGGCCCGCGCCGCGTGCGCGACGGCGCGGGCGAACCGTCGCCGGTCGACGGTGGCCTGGTGGAAGCTGTCCGTGCTGAGGATCACGGTCGAGGACCGTTCCAGCACCCGCGTGATCCACCGCGGGCATCGGGGCCCCGACGCCCAGTGGCCGCTGGAGAAGAGCACGACGTCCTTGCCCGCGTCCGCGAACGCGTCCACGGCGAGGATCAGCCCGCGACGCTCGGCGAACGGCTCGCCGCCGGAGATCGCGACGGCCTCGATGCCGGGTTCGGCGCAGATCCCCGCCAGGACGTCCGCGAAGAGGCGGTGGTCGGTGATGCGCGGGCCGGCCGGGAGCGCGGCGACGGAACAGTGCGCGCACCCGACCGGGCACCGATCGGTGAGGTAGAGCAGCACGGTGCGGCCACGCGTACGTCGCAGCCGCTCGATGTCCGCTAGCCTCAACCGGCGCATCACCGCTCCCGACCCTCCCAGCCGAGCGTCACCAGCTCGCTGTAGCGCGCGATGCCGTGGCGGCGGGCGAAGCCGTACGGGCCGTGCCGCTCCACGAGACCGCGTACGGCGCTCTCCATCGCCGGACCGGCAGGCGAGTCCAGATACCCGGCGACCCGTTCGCCCAGCCCGCGGTCCCGATGCAGGGTGACGCAGACGTCGCAGTAGCCGGGGGCGGCGGCGCCCGATCCGAACCGCGCCTTCGCGTAACGCGGCCCGAACATCCGCACGGCCCGCGCCAGCGGCCGGTCCAGGTGGCGCCGGCGCAGCACCGGCCAGGGATCCTCATCGGCGTGCCCGAGCACCAGGTGCGGCGGGCGGGCGGCGGCGGCGGCGAGGTCGTCGTTGCAGCAGGTGAGGACCGTCCCGTCGTAGGTGACCAGCGGCCAGGCCGCCATCTCGCACGGCGCGGGCGCGGCGGGCAGGGTTTTCGGGCCGGCGCGCGGGCCGTCCAGGGTCTTCGCGCGCCCGACCGGCCGGAGCGGCACCACGAGCATGGGCACCTGGTCGGCGAACTCCTCCCGCACCTCGCGCACCAGGTCCGCGACGTAGGGGTCCGCGCCGCCGTCCCCGGTGATCTGCACGCTCACCTGCGGCCCCCAGGAACGGATCTCGTGCAGCGCCCGGAAGGCCGCGCGCCTGCTCACCTCCCGCTCGTGGAAGCGGTCGAGGCTGACCGCGAAGTGATCGACCGCCGAGATGGCCGCCCGCAGGGCGGGCGGCACCGCGTGCCCGTCCCGGGCGAAGTACAGCCCGGACAGCAGGTACGACCTCGTCCCCGAGAGCCGCGCCGAGTCGGAGAGGTCGCGCACCAGCCGCGGCCGCAGGAGCGCCTCACCCCCCGACATGGCGATGAACTCCGGATGCTCCTGCCTGGTGAAGGACGCGACCAGCCGCCGGAAGGGCCGTTCCGCGTGCTCCGCGCCGTCCATGGCGGACTCCGTCGAGCAGTGCGCGCACGACAGCGGGCAGCGGCGGGTGAGGGCGAGGAAGACGCCCGCGGCGGGCACGGCGCGCAGCACCGCCATCTCGGCCAGATGCATCAGGTCGCTCCGTGGCCCGTGGTGGCGGTGACGAACTTGCTCAGCGCGTTGAGCAGCTCGTCCACCGCGGTGTCGGAGGCCTCCGTACGGCTGAGCGCGATCTCCAGCCGGCTCCAGGGCGTCAGGCCCTCCCTGGCGCTCCGGGTCAGCGAGCGGGCGGCGGCCATGAGCGTGAGCGTGATCGCCGTCTGGGCGGCCAGCTCGGTGAACAGGTCGATGGCCGCCATCTCCCCGAACCGCTGCAGCGCCGGGTCGAGCACCTCCATCACGCCGATCGTGCGGTCCTCCAGCTCCAGCGGGGCCGCCATCAGGACCTTCGGCACGTACCCGGTGCTCTGCGCGAACTCCCGGTCGAAGCGCGGATCCTCCTGGACGTCGCTGAGCAGCACGGTCTCGCCGGTCTGGAACACCCACCCGGCGACGCCGCGCCCGGTCGGGATGGCCACCCCGAGCAGCCGGTCCTCGCCCTCCCCGGACGACGCCTCGAACACCAGCCGGTCGCGCTCCTCGTCGTACAGGAACACCGACGCGGCCGACGCCGAGAACGTCAGCCGGGCGAGCCGTACGGCCGACCTCAGCAACTCGTCGTGCTCGGTGGGACGCAACAGCCTCCCCAGCGAGGAGGTCAGGGAATCAGGGATGCCCACGCCCATGGTGGCCTCCTCAGGTCCGGTTGTTCGCGACGGCCGCCAGCACGTGCTTGAGCTGGCCGGTGGCAAGGCCCGGGTGCCGCTGCAGGATGCGCGCGCACAACCCGGTGACGTGCGGTGTGGCGAAGCTGTTGCCGGTCAGGCGCGAGGTCCCGCCGCCGGGCAGCGGCACCTCCACCCCGATCCCGCGCGCGAAGAACTCGGCCGGGGGATCCGGGTTGCACTCGATGTGCTCGGCGAGCGCCAAGGTGTGCGAACCCACCGAGATCACGCTCGGGAAGTGCCACGGATAGCTGCGCACCGGCCGGTTGTGGGCGGAGGCCACGATGGTGACCCCGGCGAAGAACGCCCTGTCCACGAGATCGTGCAGGGCCTCCTTGTGCTCGGCGCGCCGTGTCGACAGGCTCAGGTTGACCAGGGAGAAGCGCTGCTCGATGGCCCACTCCAGCGCCGCCAGCAGCACCTCGCCGCGGCCCTGCAGCCCGCTGCCGAGCACGCGCACGCTGGTCAGCTCGCAGTCCGGGGCCATGGTCCGGATGACGCCCGCGCAGGCCGTCCCGTGGCCCGCCTGGTCGCCGACCTCGTCGGGCACGACGTCCAAGCTGTCACCCGTCACCGCGAGCGGGGTGATGGGCCTGGTGAAGACCGGGTGGGGCGCGTCGACCCCGCTGTCGATCAGGCAGACCCGCACGCCGGAGCCGGTGGCCGACCCCCAGGCCCACTCACGGGTGATCGCGCAGGGCAGCGCCAGCCGGGCCGAGTCCATGACCGCGCCGCGCGAGGCGTGCGCCAGCCGAAAGGTCCGCGGCGGCGGCGCCTCCGCGACAGCCGGAAAATCAGCCATTGCCCACCCTCAGCGTCATTGTTCTGGCTCCGAGTAAATAGTGGGAGAGGGCGTTCATAGTTACTTCAGAGTCCGATCAAAGCGCCGTCGGAGACTGATTTCGAGGTCTTGAGAAACCCCAACGCCTGACAGACCATGAGAGCGAAATCCAAACCGGAGTGTGACTCATGTTGGAGTTCCGCTTGCTCGGCGCCGTCGAAGCCTACTCGGACGGGCAGCGCGTCGTACTGGGCCCACGCAAACAGCGGCTGACATTCGCGGTTCTGGCTCTGGAGGTCAACCATCCCGTCACGGTGGAGCGGCTGGTCGAGCTGAACTGGCCGGGGTCCCGCCCGCGTACGGCACAGCACGCGATCCGGGTGTCGGTCTCCCAGCTGCGCTCGATCCTGGCCCGCGCCGACCCCGCCCAGGCCGAGGCCACGCTGACGGCGCAGGGCGCGGGCTACGTCCTGCGCACCGACCCGGAGCGGATCGACGCCCATCGCTTCCGCGGCCTGGTGCAGCGGGCCCGGGCGGAACCCGACGACGAGCGCCGGGTGGCGCTGCTCGACCAGGCCCTCAGCCTGTGGCGCGGTCCCGTGCTGGCCGGGGCGGCGCCGCCGGAGACCCAGGAGCGCCTGGGCAGCGGCCTGGAGGAGTCGCGGCTGGTGGCGCTGGAGGACAAGATCGACGCCGGGTTACGGCTCGGCCGCCACCGCCAGCTGCTGGACGAGCTGACCGAGCTGACCCGATTCCATCCGTTCCGCGAACGGCTGACCTGCCAGTTGATGATCGCCCTGTACCGCAGCGGGCAGACGCACACGGCCCTGGAGCAGGCCAGGAGAGCCCGCCGCCGCCTGGCCGACGAGCTCGGCATCGACCCCAGCCTCGAACTCCAGCGGCTCGAGGTGGCCATCCTGCGCAACGACCCGGTGCTGCTGCCGCAGCCCGATCGCGTCCTGGCGGCCGGACCCGCGCCGCCCGCGGTGCCGGCGCAGCTGCCGCGCTCCGTCTCCGACTTCACCGGCCGGGCCGGGCAGCTCAGGTGGCTGGACGAGCACGTTCAGGACCACACGAGCACGCCGGTCACGATCGCGATCACCGGCGCCGCCGGGGTCGGCAAGACCGCCCTGGCCCTGTACTGGGCGCACCGGATCCGCGATCGGTTCCCCGACGGCCAGCTGTACGTCGACCTGCGCGGCTTCGCCACCGGCCCGCCGATGCGGCCCGAGCAGGCGCTGGCCCGCCTGCTGCGCTCCCTCGGGATCGCCCCCGAGCAGGTGCCCGCGGACGCGGACGAGGCGGCCGCCCTGTACCGGACCCTCCTGGCCAGCAAACGCGTCCTCGTCCTGCTCGACAACGCGGCGACGCCGGAGCAGGTCCGCCCGCTGCTCCCCGGCGCAACCGACTGCCTGGCCCTGGTGACCAGCCGGGACCGGCTGAGCGGGCTCGTCGCCCTCGACGGAGCCCGGCCGCTCCCGCTGGCCGTCCTGGACCCGGTCGAGGCGCGGACCCTGCTGGCCCGGATCCTCGGGGCCGACCGTGTACGGCAGGAGGCGGACGCCGCCGCCAGGCTGGCGCTGCTGTGCGACTACCTGCCGCTCGCGCTGCGGATCGCCGCGATCAACCTGTCCCGGCAGCCGACGCGCGCCATCATCGACGGCGTCACGGAGCTCGCGGGAAGCGATCGCCTGAACGCCCTGCAGGTCGACGGGGACGGCCGGGCCGCCGTGCGGGCCGCGTTCGACCTGTCGTACGCCGCCCTCGACGAGCCGGACCAGCGCCTCTTCCGGCTGCTGGGCCTGAGCCCCTGCCCCGACCTCACCCCGCAGGCCGCCGCGGCACTGGCCGCCGCCCCGGTCGACCAGGTGCGGCGGGCCCTGGACCGCCTGGAGCGCACGCACCTGATCCTGCAGACCACTCCCGGCCGGTACGGGTTCCACGACCTGATCAGGCTCTACGCCCGGGACAACGCGAACGGGGCCGAGCGGACGAGCGCGCTCGCGCGCCTGTTCGACTTCTATCTCAGGGTCGCCGACGAGGCCAAACGCCTGCTCTACCCGCAGGCCCTGCAGCTGGCGGGGCCGCCGCGCCGGCAGTCCCCGCTGACGTTCGAGGGGCCCGCGAGCGCGCTGGCGTGGCTCGACGCGGAGCGCTCCGGCCTCATCGCGGCCATCACGTACGCCGCCGCGCACGGCCCCCGGGAGGTGGCCTGGCGGCTGGCCGACACGCTGCGCGGCTACCTGTCGCTGCGGCGCGACCCGAACGACTGGCAGGCCGTCGCCGAGGCCGCGCGCTCGGCCGCCGGCCTCGACGGGGACCTCACCGCCCAGGCCGCCACCGAGCTCAGCATGGCGCAGGTCTACCAGAGCCGGGGCATGCATCCGCAGTCGCTGAGCCACTACGCGCAGGCGTTGAAACTCGCCCAGCGCTCCGGGTGGCGCGAGTGCGAGTGCGCGGTGCTCAACAACCTCGGTAACGTGCACTGGAAGCTGGGCTCGCTGCAGGGGGCCGCCGACCACTACAGCCAGGCCATCGCCCTCTCCCGGCAGACGGGCCAGCGCACCATCCACGCCACCAGCCTGGCCAACCTCAGCATGGTCTACCGGAGCCAGGGGCAACTGGCGCGGGCGGCCGAACTCCAGCACGAGGCCCTGGCGCGTTACCAGCAGGCCGCCTACCGCAACGGCGAGGCGATCGCGCTGGAGAACATGGGCGAGATCTACCACGATCTCGGCGAACTCGACCGCGCGCTGGACTACCTCGACCGCGCCCTGCCCATCTTCCGCCAGTCGGGCAACCGCTACGGCGAGGTCCTCGTCCTGAACACGCTGGCCGCGGTCCACCGTGACGCCGGCCGGTACGACAGCGCCCTCGAACTCGCCGACCGCGCGGTGGAGCTGTCCGTCGCGATCGGCGACCGCCGGGCCGAGGCCGACACGCTCAACACCCGGGCCACCGTACGCACTTATCTCGGGCGCCCGGAGCAGGCAGCCGAGGAGCACGGCAGAGCGCTGGCCATCGCCCGCGAGGTCGGCAACTGGCAGCCCCGGCTGGAGTCCCTCATCGGGCTGGCCGGCGCCCATTGCGATCTGGGGAACCTGGAACAGGCGTCCGCCCACGGCCACGAGGCGCTCATCGACGCGCGCCGCCGGGGGTTCCGCCAGCTCGAGGACCAGGCGCTCACCGCTTTGGCGGCCATCCAGATCCGCGTCGGCGACCGGGAAATCAGCGCGGCATTGTCCGTCGATTCAGAATGAATAATCGGCCATATTTCGGTAGGCCGGCTTATTGCCTGACAGGGCTTTGGCATTTACCTTGGAAATATGAGGAAAGCAGCGCTTACCACGTTCGGTGTACACGACGACACCAACAATTCTCACGACTTCGTCGAACTGCCTCGACGCTGAATTCCAACCGCAGGTAAATCTGACGTTAAATTTTCCGCCCGTTGTACGCCTGCGACAAAATTCGCCACGGCGATATCGCTCGCGGCGGGTCGGCACGCGACTCGCGCGGGTTCCGCCGCCGCCCGGCGGTGCCGCTGATCAGCGTCTCGACGGTCACGGGCACGAACCGCCCGCCGTCCCGCTTGATCCGTCCGTCCTCCCCGTGGCCCCGCGACCGCGTCCGGCGCGAGCCGGGGCGAGGGCGGGACGCGGCGGCCGGGCCGACGGCGGCACCGTCCGGAGCGTCGTCGGAAATCAGCGGCGGAAACACGGCCGCGGCACGCCGTCGTCCATTCTGCATACCGTGTCGCCCAAGGCGCGGCCCGCGGGCCCGCGTCCGGGCCGAAAGGGGTGGGCGGGAGCATAATCGGAGCCATGCGCGTGGGGATAGCCCATCATTTCGGTTGGGCCGTGGCGGTCACGGCATCGGCCGACCACCAGGTGGTGGACCGCCGGCGGATCGAGCTGATCGAGCCCGGCGTGCCGGCGGCGCCCATCCACCACGACGGCAGAAGCCTCGACGACGCCGCGGTCTCCGAACTGGTGGCCCGCGTGCGGGCGTCGGCGGCCCGGGCGGACTCCGTCATGTACCGCCAGATCCACGGCGTGGGAGTGGAAAGCACACGACTGTACGTCCTGATACGCACAGGTACGGAGAACAGGTGACGCGATGAGGCTCGCCGACGCCCACGTCCTCGTCACCGGCGCCTCCTCGGGCATCGGCGCGGCCACCGCGCGGGCGCTGGCGGGCACCGGCGCGCGGCTGACGCTGGCCGGGCGCGACCGCGAGCGGCTGGCGGCCGTCGCCTCGGCCACCGGCGGGCGCGTGCTGGTGTGCGACGTCACCACCCAGGCCGAGGAGCTGGCCGAGCGGAGCGGGCACGTCGACGTCCTGGTGAACAACGCCGGCGTGGGGTGGGCGGGGCCGTTCGTACGGATGCCGGCCGGCAGCGTCGAGCAGCTGCTGGCGGTCAACCTCGCCGCGCCGATCGCGCTCACGCGGCTGCTCCTGCCGGGGATGGTGGCGGCGGGCCGCGGGCACCTCGTGTTCGTGGCCTCCATCGCCGGGGCGGTGGGCGTGGCGCAGGAGGCCGTGTACTCGGCGACGAAGGCGGGGCTGATGGCCTTCGCGGAGAGCCTGCGCCATGAGCTGCACCACGTGCCCGGCGTGGGCGTGTCCGTCCTGCTGCCCGGGGTGGTGGACACCCCCTTCTTCGTACGGCGCGGCGCCCCGTACACGCGCGGCAGGCCGGCGCCGATCGCGCCGGAGCGGGTGGCGCGGGCGATCGTGGCGGCGATCAGGGACGGGCGGCCGGAGTCGTTCGTGCCGGGCTGGCTGCGGGTGCCGGCCAGGCTGCGCGGTGCGGCCCCCGGCGCGTTCCGGGTGCTCGCGCGGCGCTTCGGGCGCATGGAGGGGTCAGCCGCTCCTGATGGCGCGCAGTGACTCCTTCAGCGACCCGATCGTGGCCAGGACGGCGGTCGGCTCGTATCCGCAGTGCGCCATGCAGTTGTCGCACCGGGGGTCGCGGCCCCGGCCGTAGGCCGTCCAGTCGGTGTCCTCGATCAGCTCGCGGTAGGTCCGCGCGTACCCGTCGGCCATGAGGTAGCACGGCCGCTGCCAGCCGAACAGCGAGTACGACGGGATGGCCCAGGCGGTGCACGGCAGCTCGATCCGGCCCTCCAGGAAGTCCAGGAACAGCGGCGAGTGGTTGAACCGCCAGCGCCTCCGCCGACCGTCGGCGAAGGCCTCGCGGAACAGCGCGCGCGTCTCCCGCACGCCCATGAACCGGTCCTGTACGGGCGCCTTCTCGTACGCGTACGCGGGGGAGATCATCATCTGGTCGACGGCGAGCTCGTCGTTGAGGTAGTCGAGCACCTCGATGACGGTCCGCGGGCTGTCCGTGGAGAAGAACGTCGTGTTGGTGGTGACCCGGAAGCCGCGCCGCCGGCACTCGCGCACGGCGGCGACCGCCTCGTCGAAGACGCCCTCCTTGCACACCGCGGCGTCGTGGCGCTCGCGCACGCCGTCGATGTGCACGGTCCAGGCGAAGTATCGCGAGGGCTCGAACTCGTCGATCTTCTTGGGGATCAGCAGCGCGTTCGTGCACAGGAACACGTACTTCTTCATGCCGACGAGCCGGCGGACCAGCTCGCCGATCTGCGGGTGCATGAGCGGCTCCCCGCCGGCGATGGACACCATGGGGGCGCCGCACTCCTCGATGGCGGCGACGGCCTGCTCCACCGGCATGCGCTGCTTCAGCACGTCCGCGGGATGCTGGATCTTGCCGCAGCCGGCGCATTTGAGGTTGCACGCGAACAGCGGCTCCAGCTCCACCAGCAGCGGGAACTTGGTCCGTCCCCGCAGCCGCTGGCGCAGGATGTAGCCGCCGACGCGCAGGCTCTGCCGGATCGGGATGGTCATGACAGCACTTCCTCGGGTAGCAGCGCCGCCCAGCGCACCAGGACGGGGCCGACGGCGGCGAGCGTGCGGCGGGCGGCCACGCCGCGGGTGAGCGTGGCCAGGCTCAGCAGCGGCGCCTCGGGCGTGTCGACGATGACCCGCACGGCGGCCAGCGGGCGTCCCGCGGCGGCGCGGGCCAGCGGGCCGGTCTCCATGTCCACGCCGTACGCGCCCTCCGCGGCCAGGCGGTGCCGCTCCGCGCCGCGGACCACGTGATCGGCGGTGACCAGCGGCCCGACCTGGGCGGGCAGGCCGGCGTCGGCCAGCTCGCCGGCGAGGAGGGGAGCGGACGGGCAGGGATGGACACGTCCCCTGAACCGGATCTCGCTCGCCACCAGGACGTCCCCGGGCCGCAGGCTCCTGCCGGCGGCGCCGCCGAAACCGACCACGGCCACCGCCTCCCGCCAGGCCAGGCCCGCGGCCGCGCGGGCCGCCCGCCGCGGGCCGACCCCGGTGACGACGACCCTGGCGAGGTGGGCCGGCAGGCCGCGCCTGACCGCGCGGGCCTCGATCCCGAGCGCGGCGCAGATCAGCAGTCCGGTCATGAGAGCTCCAGGTCGCGGCGCAGGTAGCGCCCGAGGGCGCTGATCGGGAAGACGAGCCGGTAGAGGTGGTAGTTGATGTAGAAGTCGCCGGGGAAGCCCGTGCCGGTGAAGTACGGCTCGTCCCAGGTGCCGTCCGGCCGCTGCCACTCGACCAGCCGGCGCACGCCTCTTTCCACCGCCGGGGAGCGTTCGCCGGCGGCGAGCAGGGCCAGCAGCGCCCAGGCGGTCTGCGAGGCGGTCGAGGCCCCGCGGCCGATCCAGGCCGGGTCGCGGTAGGAGCGCAGGTCCTCGCCCCAGCCGCCGTCGTCGTTCTGGTGGCGTTCCAGCCAGGTGACGGCGCGGCGTACGGAGGGATGTCCCGGACGGACCCCCGCGGCGACGAGGGCGGGCACGGCGGCCCCGGTGCCGTAGACGTGGTTCGCGCCCCAGCGGCCGAACCACGATCCGTCCTCCTCCTGCGCCTTGAGCAGCCAGATCACGGCCCTGCGCAGAACGGGGGAGCGGGGCCGCTCCTTGGCCAGGGCTTCGACGACGTGCGCGGTGACGTCGGCGGACGGCGGGTCGATCACCGCGCCGAAGTCGCAGAAGGGCAGCTTGGTGCAGAGTACGCGGTCGTTGTCGGCGTCGAACGCCGCGAAGCCGCCGTCGCCGCTCGCCATGCCGGCCATCCAGCGGACCCCGCGCTCGATCGCCGGTCGCGTGCCGGGGCGGTCCACCCGGCGCAGCGCGAGCACCACCTCCGCGGTGTCGTCGATGTCGGGATAGCCGTCGTTGTCGAACTCGAACGCCCAGCCGCCGGGCGCCAGCCCCGGCCTGCGCACCGCCCAGTCTCCCGACCTCGTGACCTCCTCGCGCAGCAGCCAGTCGGCGGCCTCGGTGACGGCCGGATGATCGGCGGGGGTGCCCGCGTCGAGCAGCGCGTTGACCGCCAGCGCCGTGTCCCACACAGGGGACTGGCACGCCTCCAACCGGCGCCCCTTCTCGTCGCGGACGGTGAACCGGTCGAGCCCTCCGATCGCCTTGCGCATCACCGGATGGTCCAGGTCGTAGCCGGAGAGGTGGAGCGCGATGATCGAGTACACCCACGGCGGCTGGATCCCGCCCCAGGAGCCGTCGGCCTCCTGGCGGGCGACCACCCAGTCCACGGCGCGCCTCAGCGCGGCCCGCCGCAGGGCCCGCGACGGGCGCCGCTCGTACCGGTGCAACGCCCGGTCCAGCGCGCCGAACACCGCCTCCCAGCCACCGCCCCCGGCACGGCGCGGCACGCGGCCGGTCCGCAGCTCGGGCAGCTCGAACGGCAGCCGGCGCACCGGCCGGTACGCGGTCACGACGGTCAGGGGCACGATCGTCTGCCTGGCCCAGCAGGCCCAGTCGTAGACGTTGAGCGGGAACCACGAGGGCAGGAAGATCATCTCGGGCGGCATGACCGGCAGGTCCCGCCACGACCACTCCCCGAACAGGGCCAGCCAGATTCGGGTGAACACCCGGCTCGCCTCGATCCCGCCCATGGCCCGTACCTGCTGCGCCGCGGCCCGCATGTGCTCCGCGTCGGGCGGATCGCCCGCGAGCCGCAGCGCGGTGTACGCCTCGACCGTGGTGGACAGCTCCGCGGGCCCCCCGTGGAAGTTGGCCCACGTGCCGTCGGCCCGCTGCTCCGAACGGATCCACCGGGCGGCCTCCGCCGTGTCCTCCTCGATGCGGATGCCGAGGAACTGCCGCAGCAGCAGGTCCTCCGCGTCCATGCTCACGTTCGTCTGCAGCTCGCCCTTCCACCAGCCCTCCGGGGACCGCAGGCCGATCAGGTGATCGCAGGCGGCCCGGAGGGCGTGCTCGGCGTCGGTGAGCAGGCTCGGGGTCGTCTCGAGGGTGGTCATGTCAGTGGTCCCTGGATGTGATGAATCGGGCGATGTGCAGGAATTCGGCGCGCACGTCCGCGGGCAGGTCCGCGGCGTCGAGGTACCGGGTCGCGGCGTCGAAGCGCCGCCCGGCCTCCAGTTCGGCCCAGGCCCGGCCGCCCGCCCGCTCGACCAGGTCGGCGGCGGCGCGCAGGTCGGCCTCCGTCAGCTCCCCCGGCCTGGCCAGCAGCTCGGCGAGGTGGCGTCCGGCCTCCGTACGGCTGGTGAGCGCGGCGACCACGGGCAGGCTCTTCTTGCGGACCCGCAGGTCGGCCAGCACCGGCTTGCCGGTCACCTCGGGTCGTCCCCAGATGCCGAGCAGGTCGTCGGTCAGCTGGAAGGCCAGCCCGGCCTCCGTGCCGAACGCGTCCAGAGCGCCGGCCAGCGAGGCGGGACCTTCCGCCGCCGTGACGCCGATCGAGCAGGCGCAGGCGAGCAGCGAGGCGGTCTTGTGCCGCGACATCAGCAGGCACTCCTCCCGCGTCACGTCGCCGCGGTCCTGGAACTCCAGATCCAGGGCCTGGCCCGCGATGAGCGAGAGCGTGGCGTGGTTGAGCGCGCGGGCGGCCGCCGCGTAGCCGGGGGTGCCCTGTTCCAGCAGCAGCTCCAGGGCCAGGGCGAACAGCGCGTTGCCGCAGAGGATCGCCTGGGAGCGGCCGAAGACCGTCCAGGCGGCCGGATGGTGCCGGCGCACCGGGTCGTCGTCCATGACGTCGTCGTGCAGCAGGGAGAACGCGTGCACCAGCTCCACCGCGGCGGCGGCGGGCAGGCACCGTTCGATGTCCGCTCCCGCGGCCCGGGCCGACAGCACCGCGAGCGTGGGCCGCAGCGCCTTGCCGCCGGCCGCGCGGGGCCGGCCGTCGCCGTCGGTCCAGCCGAAGTGGTAGCGGGCGACGCGGGCGATGCGCGGGTCGAGGCGGCCGACGGCCTCGCGCAGCACCGGCTCGACGAGCTCGCGGGCGGCCTCCGCCGGCGGCAGGGTCAGGGTCATGACACGCTCTCCTGATCTCGCACATGCTGTCTGACCAGGCGTGCGGCGTGCAGCCCGCTGCGTACGGCGCCCTCCATCGTGTCCGGCCAGCCGGTGTCGGTCCAGGCGCCGGCGAGATAGAGGCCGGGCCACCGGGTGGCGCTTCCCGGTCGGAGCGCCCCGCTGCCGGGGCCCTGGCGGAACGTCGCGCGCCGTTCCCTGGTGACGAAGAAGTCGGTCATCGTGGCCTCGCGCGCGGCCGGGAACACCGAGCGCAGCGCCGGGACGAAGGTCTCGCGCAGGTCCGCGGTCGGCCGGTCGATCCAGGTGTCCGCGACGGACACCGACACCGTCAGGTACTGCCCCTCGCCGAGCCCGGCGACGCGGGTCTTGTCGAACACCCACTGCACGGGCGAGCCGGTGACCGCGACGAACGGCCCCCGCATGACCGGCCGGTCGTAGACCGCGTGGACGTTGATGATGGGGCTCGCGTCCAGGGCGCCCCATCCGTCCCGGGCGGGCGCCGCCTGCGCGGGGACCAGCTTCGCGGCCTGCTCGTGGCGCGTCGCCACAACGACCGCCGACGCCTGGACCCGGACGCCGTCCACGACGACGGCCGGGCCCGGCTCGATGGCCGTGACCTTCGCCGACAGCCGCACCGCGCCGCCGCGCCCCGCGATGGCGGCCCTGGCGGCGGTGTCGTGCAGCTCGCCGAGCGGCACCAGGGGGATGCCCAGGTCGGCGGCGTCCGGCCGGCCGAGCATCGCGGTCTTGAACACCTTCACGGCCGGGCCGAGCGCGGCCTCCTCGACCCCCGTGTTCAGGGCCGCGACCGCGAGCAGGTCCCAGAGCGCCTGCCGTACCGGGTCCCGCTGGCCGTGCGCCGCCAGCCAGCTCCCGAAGGTCACCGTGTCGAGAGCCGGGTCGGCCGGGTCGAGCCTGCTCAGCGCGAGCGAGCCGCGCAGGGCCTGGAGCCGGTCGCCCGGCCCGAGCAGGCGGTATCGCGCGAGCGCGGGCACGAAGTGGAGCGGGCCGGGCAACGCGGCCCGGCGCAGCCGCCCCGACCGGCCCGCCGCGCCGAGCACCCGCACGTCGAACCGGCTCTGCAGGCCGACCAGCGCGGTGCCGCCGAGCCGTTCCAGGAGTCCCCGGTACGCCGTGCAGCAGCGCAGGAAGACGTGCTGGCCGTTGTCCACCGTCAGCCCGCCGCGCCGGAAGGAGTAGGTGGCGCCGCCCAGCCTCGGGCGGGCCTCGTACAGCGTCACGGGGCAGCCGGCCTCCGCGAGCGCGAGGGCGGCCGTGATGCCGGCCAGGCCGCCGCCGACCACCGCCACCGGCGCGATCGTCATCACAGGGGCAGCCCTCTCATGCCGACGGCAGTCGTCGCAGACCCGCGTCGGGCCGGCTCATGGTCATGAGGACACGCGCCCACGCCCCGAGCAGGCGTACGCGGCGTGGCCGGACGGCGCGGCCCAGGACGTCGTAGCGGGCGCCGCTCAGCGCGGCCAGGGTCGCGTGGCCTCCCGCGACGTAGCCCGCGACCGCCGTACGGGCGAAGCCGGACAACGAGGCGACGATCATCTCCCCCTCGGCCAGCATCGTCCCGGCCCGCGCGGCCTGCACGGCCACCACCTCGCGCAACCGCGGTGACGTGGCCGCCGCCGCGAGATCGCCGATCGGGCAGCCCGCCCGGCGCAGGTCCTCCTGCGGCAGGTAGACGCGGCCGCGCCGGTGGTCCTCGCCGACGTCCTGGCAGTGCTCGATGATCTGCAACGCCGAGCACACCTTGTCGGACAGGGCCAGCCGGGGGCCGCTGACCTCGCCGAACACGTACAGGACGAGATGGCCGACCGGGTTGGCCGACAGCTCGCAGTAGCCCAGGAGCTCGTCGAACGTCTCGTAGCGGGTGACCGTCTGGTCGAGCCGGTTGGCCTCGATGAGGCGGCGGAACGGCTCGGCGGGGATCGAGCACTCCTGGACGGTACGGGCCAGCGCGCGGAGCGGCCCGAGCCGCGGCGGGCGGCCGTCGTACAGCCGGACGAGGTCGGCCTCGACCTCGTCCAGCAGCCTCAGGCGGTCGCCGGGGTGTCCCTCGTCGCCGAGGTCGTCCACCGTGCGCGCGAAGCCGTACAGAGCCATGAGGTGGTCGCGGTACCGGCGCGGAAGCAGCCGGGAGGCCACCGGGAAGTTCTCCCGGCGCGCCTTTTCCGCCGGCTCCCGCGAATGGCATCTCTCTGACCGCACGACAGGGAAATTATCCGGCCCCGGGGTACGCAAACATGACGGCATTCCGGTGCCCGGCGATTTGCCCGGAATTTACTCGCGGGCCGGGCCGGGAAAACGCCGTTTGAATTCCTGGGGAAAGGGGGAGTGGCCGTTATGGAAACGCGATGCCGTGCTCGCGCAGCGGGCCCACGCGGAGGCCCATGCCCCTGCAGCGCTCCACGAGCGCGGGGAGGGCGTCGAGCGCCGGTCGCCAGGACCCAGGAACGGAGGCGTGGTCGGAGTCATGGAGCAGGACGGTCGCCCCGCCGCGCAGCCCGGCCGCCACGGTGGCCAGCACCGAGCCGGGCGTGGCCGCCGCCTCCCAGTCCCGGCCCCAGACGGTCCACAACACGGGGCGCAACCCGTGCAGGCGGGCGGAGACCAGCGCCTCCAGGCTGAGCGCGCCGTACGGCGGGCGATACCACGTCGCGCGCACGCCGCCGACCGCCCGCACCAGGTCGGCGGTCCGCCCGATCTCGGCCGTCAGCCGTCCCGGCGGGGCGAGCAAGGGGTTGCCGTGCCGCCAGCCGTGCACGGCCAGCTCGTGACCCTCGGCCACGATGCGGCGGCCCAGCCACTGGTGGCGTTCGAGCAGCTCGCCGAGGACGAAGAAGGTCGCCTGACAGCCCAGCCGCCCCAGCTCGTCCAGGAAACGCGGGGTCGAGCCGGGATGGGGCCCGTCGTCGAAGGTGAGCGCCACATGGCCGGGGTCGCCGACCCCGGCGACGGAGGGCATCCGCCGGCGGACCGGCGGCAGCCAGGTTACGGCGGGACCCGCGTGCAGCAGCGCCAGGCAGGCGAGCCCGAGCGGCAGCGCGGCGCGGCCGATCGGGGGACATGAGATGTCCAGGCTGGTCCTCATTCTCAGCGCGCCGATGGGCAGCGCCCATGACCGGGTCGCGGCCGAGCTGGCCGCCCGGCTCGCGGCCGAGAATGCCGATTCAGAGATCATCGATGTCCTCCAGCTGCTCCCGTTCCGGTTGGGATCGGCGCTGCGCCGCGGATACCGCTGGATGATCCTGCGCGCCCCCTGGCTCTATGACGTCATCTACCAGGTCTTCTTCGTCGGCAAACGGGCCGCGGGCACCTCGCCGCTCACGGTGCTCGCGCTGCCCGCCCTGCGCCGCCTCGTCGCGGCCCGCTCGCCCGACGAGGTCGTCTCGACCTTCCATCTGGGGGCCCAGATCGCGGGGCTGCTGCGCGGGCGGGGCGGGCTGCCCTGCCCGAGCACGGTGCTGATCGTCGAGTTCACGGTGCACCGGCTGTGGCTGCATCCCGGCAACGACCGGTATCTGTGTCCGAATCCCGACATCGTGGGGGAGATCGCCGCCCGGAGCGGCCGCCCGGCGCTCTGCTGCGCCCCGGTCGTGCGTCCGGAGTTCGCGCGGGCGGTGGCCGATCCCGGGGGAGTGGCCGGCCGCGTCGGAGTGGACCCCGGCGACCGGCTCGTGCTGGTGTCAACCGGTTCGTGGGGCGTCGGGGATGTCGTCGCGACCGCGCGCACCCTGGCGGGGTCGGGGCGGTACACGCCGATCGTCCTGTGCGGGAACAACACCGAGCTGCGGCGCCGCCTGCGGGCCGACGGGCTGGGCCCGGCGCTGGGGTGGCGCGACGACGTGCCGGAGCTCATGGCGGCCGCGTACGCCCTGGTCGACAACGGCTCCGGCCTGACCTGCCACGAGGCCTTCGCCGCCGGGCTGCCGGTCGTCATCCACCGGCCCATCGGCGGCCACGGCCTCGCCGGCGCGCGGGCGATGGCCGGGGCCGGGGTGAGCCTCCACACGGGCACCGCGTCGGAGCTGCTGGCGGCGCTGGACCTGCTCGAGGACCCGCGATCGCGCAAGCGCCAGGTGGACCGGGCGTCCGCGCTGTTCTCCTCGATGCCGGTCCAGGCGGGCCTCATTTCCGCGCCGAGGGGGCCGCGCTCTGGTCCTGGATGAGCGGCGAACGGGTCAGCACGATGACCCCGTAGACCAGGAGCCCGGCGCCCGCCGCCTCCATCACCAGCCACGGTCCGGCGCGGATCGGCTCCCCGTACATCAGCGCGCCGTACAGGATGCCCGCCAAGGGGTCGCTGATGGTCAACGCCGGCTGGGCGACGACGAGGGTGCCGCTGTGCAGGGCGTTCTGCAGGAGGAACAGGCTGCACAGGCCCGCGGCCAGCATCGCGTACAGGGGCCAGGACACCGGCAGCGCGCGGGGGTCGTCCGCCAGGATCATCGTGCACTTCTTGATGAGCGTGGCCGTGAAGGCGAAGCCGATGCCCGCGGCCACGCCCAGCGTGGCGGCCCGGATGGGCCCCCTGGTCATGGCCCCCACCGTCACCAGCGCGGCGATCGTGGCCGAGGTCGCGGCGGCGGCGATGATCCATTCGGCCGCGTCCGGTGACCACCGCCCCGGGCCGGGGACCGCCGCGGCGAGGAACATCGCGAGGCCGGCCGACAGCGCGCCGATGGCCAGCCACGATCTCCCGTCCAGAACCGTGCCGAACGCCCAGGACATGATGATCATGGTGAACGGGAGCTCGATCACCAGGGCCGGCTGGACCAGGGCGATGCCTCCCTTCGACAGCGCCGCCGCCTGGAAGAGGAAGCCCCCGATCATCGCCACGATCCCCCACCGCCACAGCGGGTTGCCGATCAGCGCCCGGATCAGGCCGAACCGCAGCCCCAGCTCCTGCGGCAGCGGTCGCGCCGCTCGCCGCTGCAGGACCGACGTGGCGGCGTTGCACACCGCGGCGAGCACCGCCAGCAGCGCGGCAGCGATCAACTCCCACGCCTCGCGAGCGCGCGTACCGCGACCATGGACTTCTCCCTCGTCGTCAGCGACATCCGGGAGGCCAGCGCCCGGGCGGGATCGGCGGCGATGCGGTCGAGCAGGCACCGGTAGATGCCGGCCATGGTCGCCGTGCAGGCGGCGCTGCGCGCGTCCAGCATGGGCAGCAGGCGCATCCCGGTGGCGAACCAGTCGCGCGCCCGGTCCGCCTCGAACCTGACGAGCGCGGCCAGGCGCTCCGGCGGGTCGCTGAACCGGCCGTACGCGTCGGCGTCCAGGGTGCAGCCGAACCGTTCGAGGTCGTGGGCGGGCAGGTAGACCCGCTTGGCCAGGCGGTCCTCCCGCAGGTCGCGCAGGATGTTGGTGATCTGCAGGGCCACCCCGAGCGCGTCCGCGAGCGGCGTGGCCGCCTCCATGTCCTCCGCGCCGAACACGCCCAGCGAGAGCCGCCCGATCGAGCCGGCGACGCACCGGCAGTAGCCGACCAGGTCGTCGAACGTCTCGTACGTGCTCCCGCGCACGTCGGCGGCGCATCCGTCGACGAGGTCCGAGAACGCCGCGAGCGGGATCGGATAGCGGCGGGCGGCCTCGAACAGCGCCACCAGCACGAGGTCGTGCCGCGCGGGAGCGGTCCCGTCGAGCATCCCGCGGATCGCGGACAGGCGGGCCAGCCGCCGCCCGGCGGGGCCGTCGCCGTCGGCGATGTCGTCGATCCTGCGGGCCAGCGCGTAGACGGCGCTCAGCGCGCGGCGCTTGGGGGCGGGCAGCAGTCGCAGGCCGAACGAGAAGTTGCGGGCCTGACTGCGCATGATCTGCTCGCAGTGCCGGTACGCGTCGTCGACGCACACCGCCCCGGCCGCATCGCGAGAAGAGGCACAATCATGCCGTCGCCACAGATTCGCGGCTCGGGCGAACATCATGGCCGCGACGGCCGTTCGCGTCGTTTCCCCCAGAACATGAGAGATGGCTGTCCGTTGTGTCGTGGCAATAAACTCGGGCGGCGGTCCGATGGAGCGCTGCCGGTAATTACCGGGCGAATTGTTTACGCCCCGCTGAACTATTCAGCAATGGGCCGGGAAATTCGCGGCGCGCGTTTGGCGGGGGTCAACCTGCGCCACATCGAGTGGTTCCACGACCACCAGCGCATCGAGTCCACCCTGTTCGACGGCGCCGCGGACCCCACCGGCGGCCAGGCCCGCCCGCGCACCGGCGCCCCCGGTCACGGCCTGACGCTGCGCACCGGCACCGCGCAGACCTGCCGCGTGGCCTGAGGGCGCTTAAGCCCGGTCAGAAGGCCACGCCGCAGCGCAGGATGACGTTGGCGTACGGGTGCGCCTCCCCGGTGCGCACCACCAGCCTGCTGGCGGCGGAGAGCTGCTTGAGCCGTTCGTGCGGCACGTACGCCAGCCCCGGCAGCCGCTCGCCGAGCAGCGCGGCGCAGGCGGGGTTGCCCGCCCGGACCTCCTCGGCCGCCGTGGCGCCCTCGACGACGATCTCGGCGAGGATGCCGTCGAGCACGTCGGCGAACGACGGGATGCCCGCCACGAACGCCAGGTCCACCACCTCCGCCCCCGCCGGCAGCGGCATGCCGCTGTCGCAGATGAGCAGCTCGTCGGTGTGCCCGAGCCGCGCCAGGGCGCCCGCCAGGGCCGCGTTGATGACGCCGCCGCGCTTCACAGGTCCTCCACCTCCGCCATCGTCGGGTACGAATCCTGCGCCCCCGCTCGGCGCACGGCCGCTGCGCCCACCCTGGCGGCGAACGCCGCGGCCCGCGCCAGCGGGTCGCCCGCGGCCAGCCGCCAGGCCAGCGCCCCGGTGAACGCGTCACCGGCCCCGGTGGTGTCCACGGCCACCACGCGGGGACTGGGCACCGCGTGCACGGCGCCGCTCTCGGCCACCACGGCCCCGTCGGCGCCCAGCGTGATGACGACCGAGCGGGGGCCACGCGCCAGCAGCTCCCTGGCCTGCCGGTCCGGCTCGCCGGGCGCGCCGAGCAGCAGGGCCGCCTCGTGCTCGTTGACGACCAGCGGATCGCACAGCGCCAGCAGCTCGTCCGGCACCGGAACGGCCGGCGACAGGTTGAGCACCGCGCGCCGGGCCAGCCGGGCCGCGGCGAGCACCGCCGGCAGCGGGATCTCCAGCTGCAGGGACACGACCGGGGCCGAGCGCAGCAGCGGCGCCGCGTCCAGCACGTCGCCTTCGGTGAGCCGGGCGTTGGCGCCGGGGGCGACGATGATGCTGTTGTCGCCCTGCGGACCGACGGCGATCATGGCGATGCCGCTGGCGGCCGCCGTGTCGTGCAGGTGGCCGAGGTCCACGCCGTCGCGTTCCATCGACTCGCGCAGCAGCCGCCCGTGCCCGTCGGCGCCGACCCGGCCGAGCAGCGCCACCCGAGCGCCGAGCCGGGCCGCGGCCACGGCCTGGTTGGCCCCCTTGCCTCCGGGATGGACGGCCAGCTCCGAGCCGAGCACGGTCTCGCCGGGCGCGGGATGCCGGTCGACCTGGACGACCAGGTCGG
Source organism: Nonomuraea sp. NPDC052116 (assembly GCF_040680035.1). Lineage (NCBI taxonomy): Bacteria > Bacillati > Actinomycetota > Actinomycetes > Streptosporangiales > Streptosporangiaceae > Nonomuraea > Nonomuraea sp. NPDC052116. Next base: position 99,989 of record NZ_JBFAWA010000018.1, read on the forward strand.
CGTTGGCCGACCCTACGACCACGATGTCGTGTTCGCCCACGGAGCTCACGCGCCGGTGAACTCGGACAGGTTGTCCTTGGTGGCGACCTTCACCGGCACGTTGGCGGTGGCCTCCAGCTGCTCGCTCTTGACGGCCTTGACCGCGTTCTGGACGGACTGCTGGCCGAGCAGGGCCGGCTGCTGGGCGATGCTGGCCGCCAGCGTGCCGGCCTCGATGGCCTTCAGCCCGTCGGGGGTGCCGTCGAAGCCGACCACCTTGACGTCCTTGCCGGCCTTGGCGCCGAGCGCCTTGATCGCGCCGAGCGCCATCTCGTCGTTCTCCGCGAACACGCCGGTGACGCCGGAGTGCGACTGCAGCAGGTTCGTCATGACGTCCAGGCCCTTGGCGCGGTCGAAGTCCGCCGGCTGCTGGGCGACGACCTTGATGCCGGGGAACGCCTTGATGCCCTCGGCGAAGCCCTGGCCGCGGTCGCGCGAGGCGGAGGTGCCGGGCACGCCCTGGAGGACGACGACCTCGCCCTTCTCGCCGATCTCCTTGGCGAGCCGCTCCGCGGCCAGCTTGCCGCCGGCCACGTTGTCGGAGGCGACGGTCTGGGCGACCTTGCCGCCGTTGACGCCACGGTCCACGGCGATCACGGGAACGTTGGAACGTTCCGCTATCTTGACCGCCGGCGCGGCGGCGTCGGAGTCGACCGGGTTGATGATGATCGCCTTCATGCTCTGGCTGGTGAAGTTCTGCACCTGGTTGACCTGCTGGGAGGCGTCGTTCTGGGCGTCGGTGACGGTCAGCGTGACGCCCAGCTTCTTGGCCTCGGCCTCGGCGCCGGCGCGCAGCTGCACGAAGTAGGGGTTGTTCAGGGTGGAGATCGACATGCCGATCTTGACGTCGCCGCCGGAGGCGGCTCCCGTCGAGCCGGCGGAGGACGTGCCGGACGAGCCGCAGGCGGTCAGGCCGAGGGTCAGGGCGGCGCCCGCCGCTACGAGGGCGTGGATGCGCATGGGTGGTACCTCACTTTTTCTTACTGGGTTTGCGGTGATGTCAGCGGCCGCTTCGGCGGCGCAGGGTGTCGAGCAGGACGGCCAGGGCGATCACGACGCCGATGACGACCTGCTGCCAGAAGGCCGACACCGACAGCAGGTTCAGCCCGTTGCGCAGGACGGCCAGGATGAGCGCGCCGACCAGCGTGCCGAACGCCCTGCCCTTGCCGCCCGACAGGCTCGCCCCGCCGATGACCACGGCGGCGATCGCGTCCAGCTCGTAGCCGGAGGCGGCCTGCGGCTGCGCCGAGGCGAGCCGGCTGGCCAGGACGATGCCGGCCACCGCGGCGAACGCGCCGGACAGGGCGTAGGTGACGAGCTTCTGCCTGCTGACGGCGATGCCGGACAGCCGGGCGGCCTCCTCGTTGCCGCCGATGGCGTACATCGCCCGGCCCGCGTACGTGCGGTTGAGCACGACGGCGGCGATCACGCCCATGAGCGCCATCACCAGCACGGGCACCGGCAGGTAGCCGCCGACGGTGTCGCCGAGGTGGGAGACCGCCTCCGGCATCTCGATGGGGCTGCCCTGGGAGACCACCAGGGCCAGGCCGCGCGCCACGCCCAGCATGGCGAGCGTGGCGATGAACGGCGGCAGCTTGCCGTACGCGATGAGCGCGGCGTTGACCAGCCCGCATCCGATGCCGACGGCGAGCGCGACGAGCGTGGCCAGCGGCCAGGGCAGCCCGCTGTCGGCGGCCGTCCAGGCCAGCACGATCGCCGACAGGGCGGCCACGGCGCCGACGGACAGGTCGATCCCGCTGGTGATGATGACGAACGTCGAGCCGAACGCGAGGATCGCGGTGACCGCCGCCTGGACGCCCACGTTCAGCAGGTTCGTCACGGTCAGGAAGTCGCCGGACAGCAGCGACAGGGCCACGACGAGCACGACGAGCGCCGCGACCGAGCCGTTCTCGGCCAGCAGGGTCCTGGCCGTCGGCCGTACGGCCAGCACGTTAGTGGACACGAGCATCCTCCACCTCGGTGACGGCCAGCGCCATCACGGAGTCCTGGTTCGCGTCGGCGGCCTCCAGCTCGCCGACGAGCCTGCCTCTGGCCATGACGAGGATGCGGTCGCTCATCCCGAGGATCTCGGGCAGATCGCTGGAGATCATGAGGACCGCGTGGCCGGAGGCGGTGAGCGAATTGATCAACTGGTAGATCTCGACCTTGGCGCCGACGTCGATGCCGCGCGTCGGCTCGTCGAGAATGAGCACGTTGGCGTCGGCGAGCAGCCACTTGCCGATCACGATCTTCTGCTGGTTCCCGCCCGACAGGGTGCGCACCTCCTGGCCGAGGTGGCTCATCCGCACGCCGAGCTGGGCGGCCACCCGCGCGGCGGCCTGGCGCTGCCCGGCCCGGTCGACGAATCCGCCGTGGCTGGCGCCGCGCAGGGTGACCAGGCCCAGGTTCTCGGCGATGTCGGCGCCCAGGACGAGTCCCTGGCCCTTGCGGTCCTCGGGGACCAGGCCGAGCCCGGCCTCCATGGCGGCGCGCACGTCGCCGCCGGGCAGCCGGCGGCCGCGTACCAGCACCTCGCCCGAGTCGGGGGTGTCGGCGCCGAACACCGCCCGGGCCACCTCGGTGCGGCCCGCGCCGACCAGGCCGGCCAGGCCGACGACCTCGCCGGCCCGCACCTCGAAGGACACGCCGGAGAACGCGCCGGCCCGGCTCAGGTCGCGCACCTGCAGCAGCGGCTCGCCGGCCGCACTCGCCTCGCGCGGGTACTGCTGGTCGATGGGCCGGCCCACCATGAGCCGGATCAGCTCCTCCTCGGGCGTGCCGGCCGGCACCTGGGCCACCGAGCGGCCGTCGCGCAGCACGGTCACCCGGTCGCCGATCTGGGCGATCTCCTCCAGGTGGTGGGTGATGAACACGACCGCGACGCCCCGCTCGCGCAGCTGCCCGACCAGGTCGAACAGGCGCCGCACCTCGGTGGTGGTGAGCACGGCGGTGGGCTCGTCCATGATGAGGACGCGGGCGTTCAGCGCGAGCGCCTTGGCGATCTCGACCATCTGCATCTGCGCGATGCCCAGGTCGGCGACGCGGGTGCGCGGGTCGACGCCGACGCCGACCAGGTCGAGCATGCCGCGGGCCTGCTCGTGCATGCGCCGCGTGTCGACGAACCCGAAGCGGCGGGGCGGTCGGCCCAGGGCGAGGTTCTCGCCCACGGTCAGCTGCGGGACCAGGTTGAACTCCTGGTAGATCGTGGCGATGCCGAGCCGCTGGGCGTCGGAGGCGTTGCGGATGTCGACCGGTTCGCCGTCGACGAGGATGCGGCCGCTGTCGGGCTGGTAGGCGCCGGACAGCATCTTGATGAGCGTGCTCTTGCCCGCGCCGTTCTCGCCCAGCAGGACGTGCACCTCGCCCGCGCGCAGGTCGAAGTCGACGCCGTCGAGCGCCACCACGCCGGGGAATCTCTTGCCGAGCCCCTCGACGCGCAGGATCTCCCGTGCCTGGCTCACGAGCCGCCCTCCTTCCTCGTGCCGGTCTCTCCGCAGGACTCGCGCGCCACGAGTCTGGCGGGCAGCACCACCGACTCGGCGGCCCGGCCGGTCAGCACGTCGAGGATCACCCGGACCGCGCGCCGGCCCAGCTCGGCGGTGGGCTGGCTGATCGCGGTGATGCGGGGGTGGACGTGGTTGAACCACGGCACGTCGTCGAACGAGGCCAGCGCGACGTCGCGGGGGATCTCCAGGCCGCGCTCGCTGATCGCGTCGAGCGCGCCGAGCGCCATGAGGTTGTCGCCCAGGAAGATCGCCTGCGGCGGCTCGGGCAGGTCGAGCAGCTCGGAGGTGATCCGCTGGCCGCTGCCGGCGCGGAAGTCGCCGACGCGCACGTACTCCTGGGGGATCTCCAGGCCGTGCTCGGCCGCCGCCCGCAGGAAGGCTTCGGTCCGCTCGCGGCCGGTGGACAGGGTGCTCGGCCCGGACACGAACGCGATCCGCCGGTGCCCGAGGGCGCGCAGGTGGGCGACCAGCTCGGCGATGGCGGTGCTGCCGTCGGCCCGTACCGACGGCACCTCGATGCCGCTGAGCGTCCGGTCGAGGAAGACCAGCGGGCGCTCTCCGCGGCTGACCTCCTCCACCAGGGGCGTCACCTCGGCGGTGGGGCAGATCAGCAGCCCGTCGACCCGCCTCTCCAGCAGGGTGCGCACGTAGTGGTCCTGCTGGTCGGCGCGCTCGTCGGCGTTGCCGATGATCACGGTGTAGCCGGCCGCGCGGGCCTCGTCCTCCACGGCCCGCGCCAGCTCGGCGAAGAACGGGTTGAGGATGTCGCCGATGATCAGCCCGAGCGTCCTGGTGGCTTCGGTGCGCAGCGACCGGGCGACGGCGTTGGGCCGGTAGTTGAGCGCGGCCATCGCGTCGTGGACCCGGTTGCGCGTCTCCTCGGTGACGGAGGGGTTGTCGTTGAGCACCCGGGAGACCGTCGCGACGGAGACGCCCGCCTGCGCGGCGACATCTTTGATTCGAGCCACCTGACCTCCATGTAATCGGTTACATGAGCGTATGTAATCGGTTACATGATTGTGAATCCGTAGGCTGTGTGATTCAGGTCACATTCTTGACGGCGGGCTTGCGCGGATCGGTGTCGCGCGTCGCGGTGTACCGGCCTCCTTCGGCTCCAGGACCGCCACCTGGGGGTGGGAGGGGGCGGGGGACCTTTTGTGGGGTTTCCACAACGCAGCGGCTTCGCCATGAGCGATGCGGGCCATTGGTGTAGCGGGCGGCGATCGAGCAGGGTGTAGAAAGGTGCAGGCGGCGCTCCGGACTCGGGCGTCGCCTTTGTGCGTGAGTATGGGGAGGCTCAGCCGGTGTTCAGTCGTGTCGCCATCGTCAACCGTGGAGAGGCAGCGATGCGGCTCATCCACGCCGTCCGGGACCTCTGCGCGGAGACCGGGGCGCGGATCGAGACGGTGGCGCTCTACACCGACGCCGACCGCCACGCGACCTTCGTCCGCGAAGCGGACCTCGCCTATCCGCTGGGCCCCGCCTCCGCCCGCCCGTACCTCGACCACGCCGTCCTGGAGCGGGCGCTGGTGGAGACCGGCGCCGACGCCGCGTGGGTCGGCTGGGGGTTCGTCGCCGAGGACCCGGCGTTCGCCGAGTTGTGCGAGAAGATCGGCGTCACCTTCGTCGGGCCGAGCGCGGAGGCGATGCGCAAGCTGGGCGACAAGATCGGCGCCAAGCTCCTCGCCGAGAAGGTCGGCGTCCCCGTCGCGCCGTGGAGCCGCGGCGAGGTCGCCACCCTGGAGGACGCGCTGCGCGCCGGCGACGAGATCGGCTACCCGCTGATGCTCAAGGCGACCGCGGGCGGCGGCGGGCGCGGCATCCGCATGGTCGCCTCGAAGGAGGACCTGACCGACGCCTACGAGCGCACCAGCCAGGAGGCGCTGCGCGCGTTCGGCTCCGGCGTGGTCTTCCTGGAGCGGCTGGTCACCGGTGCCCGCCACGTCGAGGTCCAGGTCATCGCCGACGGTCAGGGCACCGCGTGGGCGCTGGGCGTGCGGGACTGCTCGGTGCAGCGGCGCAACCAGAAGATCATCGAGGAGTCCGCCTCGCCGGTGCTGGGGATCGAGCAGACGGCCGAGCTGAAGGCGTCGGCCGAGCGGCTCGCCGTGGCGGTCGGCTACTGCGGCGCCTGCACCGTCGAGTTCCTCTACCACCCCGGCGAGAAGCTGTTCGCCTTCCTCGAGGTCAACACCCGGCTGCAGGTCGAGCACCCGATCACCGAGATCACCACCGGCACCGACCTGGTCCGGCTGCAGCTGCACGTGGCCGGCGGCGGGAAGCTCGAGGGCCCCCAGCCGGCCGAGGCCGGTCACGCCGTCGAGGCCCGGCTCAACGCCGAGGACCCCGACCGCGACTTCGCGCCCGCCCCTGGCCGCATCGCCCGCCTTGCCCTGCCCACCGGGCCCGGCATCCGCGTCGACACCGGCGTCAGCGAGGGCGACACCATCCCGGCCGACTTCGACTCGATGATCGCGAAGATCATCGCCTACGGCCGCGACCGAGAGCAGGCGCTGGGCCGGCTGCGCCGCGCGATGGCCGACACCACGGTGATCATCGAGGGCGGCGCCACCAACAAGAGCTTCGTGCTCGACCTGCTCGACCAGCCCGAGGTGATCGACGCGAGCGCCGACACGGGCTGGATCGACCGCGTACGCGCCAAGGGCCGCCTGATCAGCCACCGGCACTCCGCGATCGCCCTGGCCGCCGCCGCGATCGAGGCCTACCAGGACGAGGAGGAGGTCGGCCGCCGGCGGCTGCTGTCCACCGCGCACGGCGGCCGCCCGCAGGTGCAGCACGACTCCGGCCGCCCGCTGGACCTCAAGCTCCGTGGCGTCGGCTACCGGGTGAGCGTGGCCCGGGTCGGGCACCGGCGCTTCCGCGTCGGGATCTCCGGCGGCGGCGACGTGCACCCGGCGGACGTCGAGGTGGAGCGGTTCGACGAGCACAGCGGCCAGATCGTGGTCAACGGCCGCCGGTTCCGGGTGGTGTCGGCCACGCACGGGCCGATCCACCTGGTCGAGGTCGACGGCGTGACGCACCGGATCAGCCGCGACGAGGGCGGCGTCGTCCGCTCGCCCGCGCCGGCGCTGGTGGTCGCGACGCCGTTGGCGGCCGGCGACGAGGTCGAGGCGGGCGCGCCGATCCTGGTGCTGGAGAGCATGAAGATGGAGACGGTGCTGCGCGCGCCGTTCCGCGCCCGCGTCCGTGAGTGCCCGGTGTCGGTGGGCAGCCAGGTCGAGACCGGCGCGCCGCTGATGCGCCTGGAGCCCCTCGCCGACGAGGGCCCCGAAGAGGAGGCCGCGGGCACCGTCGAGATCGACCTGCCCGCCGTGCCGTCGGACGTGTCCGCGGCCGACCGGGTCGAGCGCGGCCTGCAGGACCTGCGCGGCCTGCTGCTCGGCTTCGACGGCGGCCCCGACGACCGCAAGCAGGTGCTGACGTCATACCTGGACGCCCGCGCCGAGCTGGGCAGGCAGCCGATCGAGGGTGAGCTCGACCTGCTCACCGTGTTCGCCGACCTGGCCGAGCTGAGCCGCAACAAGCCGGGCGGCGCGCTCGACGTCGAGCCGGGCAACCCCGTGCACAGCCCCCGCGAGTTCTTCCACAGCTACCTGCAGAGCCTCGACGTCGAGCGCGCCGGCGTCACCCAGAGCTTCCAGGCCAAGCTCACCAGGGTCCTCGCCCACTACGGCGTCCACGACCTCGACCGCACGCCTGAGCTGGAGGCCGCGGTCTTCCGGATCTTCCTGGCCCAGCAGCAGATGAGCACCGGCGTCGCGATCGTGTCGGAGCTGCTGCGCCTTTGGCTGGCCGGCGCGCCGCCGTTCGAGTCGCTCAACGAGCGCGCCGGGCTCGGCCTGGAGCACCTGGTCGAGGCCACGCAGGTGCGCTTCCCCACGGTGTCCGACCTGGCCCGCGGCGTGGTGTTCCGCTGGTTCGCCCAGCCGCTGCTGCGCCGCAACCGCGCCAAGGTCTACGCCGCCGTACGCGACGACCTGCGCTACCTGGACGCCGACCCCGACGCGCCGGACCGCGCCGAGCGGATCCAGGCCATGGTGGCCAGCTCCGAGCCGCTGGTCCGGCTGATCGGCCAGCGGATCGGCCGGCCCGGGCTGGACCACGCGCCGCTGCTGGAGGTGCTGACCCGCCGCTACTACGGCAACCGCGGGCTGTCCGAGGTCACCGCGCGCGAGGTGGCGGGCTGCCCGTTCGTCACCGCCGAGCGCACCGGCGCGGACGGCGTGACCCGCGTGGTCACCACCGCCGTCGACATCGCCGCCCTGCCCGCGGCCATCGGCGCCGTCGGCACGTTCGCCACCGATGGGGGGCTGGTCGCCGACCTCTATGTCACCTGGGAGGACCAGCCGGACGCTGACGCCATGGCGGCGCGGATCGGGCAGCTCCTCGCCGAGCACTCGCGGCCCGCGGGCGTCAGCCGGGTCACCACCACCGTCGTCGGCACCAGCGGCGCCGTGATGCATCACCACTTCACCTTCCGCCCCGACGGCGCCGGCTTCGCCGAGGACCGGCTGATCCGCGGCCTGCACCCGCAGATCGCGGAGCGCCTGCAACTGCAGCGGCTGCGCGAGTTCGACCTCACCCGGCTGCCGTCGGCCGACGAGGAGGTCTACCTGTTCAAGGCCGTGGCGCGGAGCAACCCGGCCGACGAGCGGCTCATCGCGATGGGCCAGGTCCGCGACCTGACGCCGCTGCGCGAGGCCGACGGCAGGCTGATCGCGCTGCCCGCCGTGGAGGACGCGCTCACCGCGGGCCTCGACGCGATCCGCAACATCCAGGCGCAACGCCCCCAGAACAAGCGCTTCGACACCAACCGGATCATGATGTACGTCTGGCCGTCGACCGAGCTGTCCACCGACGAGCTCAACATGCTGGTCCAGCGCATCCTGCCGACCACGGCGGGCGCGGGGCTGGAGGAGGTCCAGTTCGTGGCCCGCCAGCGCAACGCCGCCGGCGAGCTGGCCGAGGTCGCCGTGCGGATCACCCTCGACCCGGGCCACGGCGCGAGCCTCGACGTCGGCAAGCCGTCGACGGAGCCGGTCCAGCCGCTGGACGACTACCGCCAGAAGGTGCTGCGCGCGGCCCGGCGCGGAAACGTCTACCCGTACGAGCTGACCGGCCTGCTCGCCGGGCCGGAGGGCAGCTTCGCCGAGCACGACCTCGACGCGGGCGGCGCGCTCGTGCCGGTCGACCGGCCCAAGGGCAAGAACTCCGCGGCGATCGTGGCGGGCGTCGTCACGACGCCGACCGAGCGGCACCCCGAAGGCGTCACCCGCGTGGTCCTGCTCGGCGACCCGACGAAGGCGCTCGGCGCGCTGTCGGAGCCCGAGTGCTCGCGGGTGATCGCAGCCCTCGACCTCGCCGAGCGGATGCGGGTCCCGCTGGAGTGGTACGCGCTGTCGGCCGGCGCGCGGATCTCGATGACCTCGGGCACCGAGAACATGGACTGGGTCGCGGCCGCGCTCAAGCGGATCGTCACGTTCACCCAGGACGGCGGCGAGATCAACATCGTGGTCGCCGGGATCACCGTCGGCGCCCAGCCGTACTGGAACGCCGAGGCCACGATGCTCATGCACACCAAGGGCATCCTGGTGATGACGCCGGACTCGGCGATGGTGCTCACCGGCAAGCAGTCACTCGACTTCTCCGGCGGCGTGTCGGCCGAGGACAACTTCGGCATCGGCGGTTACGACCGCGTCATGGGGCCGAACGGCCAGGCGCAATACTGGGCGCCCAACCTGCCGGCCGCCCGCGACGTCCTCATGGCGCACTACGACCACACCTACGTCGTGCCCGGCGAGACGGCGCCGCGGCGGGCGCACACCATCGACCCGGCCGACCGCGACATCACCGAGTTCCCGCACACGATCGACGGCAGCGACTTCGCCACCGTCGGCCAGATCTTCTCCGCCGAACACAACCCCGACCGCAAGAAGCCGTTCGACATCCGTACGGTGATGCGTGCCGTGTCCGACCAGGACCACCCGGTGCTGGAGCGCTGGGCGGGCATGGCCGACGCGGAGACGTCAGCCGTACAGGACGTGCACATCGGCGGCCGGCCGGTCTGCCTGATCGGCATCGAGTCGCGCTCGGTGCCGCGGCGCGGCTTCCCGCCCACCGACGGCCCCGACACCTACACCGCGGGCACGCTGTTCCCGCGGTCGTCGAAGAAGACCGCGCGGGCGATCAACTCCGCGTCCGGCAACCGGCCGCTGGTGGTGCTGGCCAACCTGTCCGGGTTCGACGGCTCGCCGGAGTCGATGCGCAAGCTCCAGCTGGAGTACGGCGCGGAGATCGGCCGGGCGATCGTCAACTTCGACGGGCCGATCGTGTTCTGCGTGATCTCCCGTTACCACGGCGGCGCGTTCGTGGTGTTCTCCAAGGCGCTCAACCCGAACATGACCGTGCTGGCGCTGGAAGGCTCGTTCGCCTCGGTGCTCGGCGGTGCCCCGGCCGCCGCCGTGGTGTTCTCCGGCGAGGTGAACAACCGCACCGCGACCGACCCGCGGGTGACCGAGCTGCAGACGCGGGTCTCGGCGGCCAGCGGCGCCGAGCGGGCGGCGCTCAACGCCCAGCTCGCCGAGGTGCAGGCCGCCGTCCGGGCGGAGAAGCTCGGCGAGGTCGCCGCGGAGTTCGACCGGGTGCACAGCATCCAGCGCGCGGTCGAGGTCGGCTCGGTGGACGCGATCATCAGCGCCGCCGAGCTGCGGCCGCGGATCATCGAGGCCATCGAGCGCGCGATGGCCTGACCATCACCCGGCCCCGTCAGCGGGTGTCACGGCGCAGCGGATGATCGGACGGGACCTCGACCAGCACGATGCGGTGCCCGTCGGGGTCCTCGATCCACAGCTCGATGAGGCCCCACGGCTCCAGCCGCGCCTCACGCACCACCGTGACCCCCGCCTCCCGGAGCCGTCCCTCCTCCTGCGCCACATCGCGTACCTGCAGCCACAGCGACAGCCCCGAGACGGCCCCGTCGTCGGAGTGCCCGGAGATCTCCAGGAACCCCTGGCCGAGGAAGAAGACCACGCCCGGGTGGTCGGCGGGGCCGAACTCGCGGTAGACGGCCAGGCCGAGCGTCTCGCGGTAGAAGCCGAGGCTCCGGGCGAGATCCTTCGGACGCAGCAGCACTCGATTGCTCAGCACCTCCATGCCCGACCTGTTCCCCGTCGGACCGGCGGAAACGCGGCATCACGATGTGAGCGACATCACCCGCCAACCGTGACACAACGGTGTCGCGGCACACTTGGCCGTACCCACCATTCACCCCGACGAGCCGGCCGAGACCGTTGCCGTCAACGACCGTAGGGAGAAGCTGCTCGACGGCCAGGTGCCGCTGCACGTCCAGGACGACCCCGTGGCGGCCCGCGGGTTCCCCACCCTGCCGAGGGGTCCCGAGGCGAGCCGGCGCACCGTGTCCACCTCCGACGGTGGCCGGCTGCCGGTCCGGGGATCCGGCTGGCGGGCTTCCGCCTGGAGCGATGCGGTCCCTCAGCCAGGAGAGCCCACCGCGCAGGCCCTGATGACGGGCTGGGTGAGGCCGGTGCCGGCGGCGTCCGCCACTTCCAGGACCCCCTTGGCGATCAGCGGCCTGGCGTCGGACGGGATCACGTACAGATGGCCCCCGCTCATCTGCCCGGTGAACGTCACCTCCGGTCCTGGCCGGGTGTCACGCTGTAGTTCCGTCCGGCGACCACGACCCGGTCGCCGGTGATCAGGGTCACGGCGTTGTCCGCGAGGCCGGCCGGCCAAGTCTCGTCAGCCGACGGCGTAGGCGCGGCTGATCGTCTGGGTGACGCGGTCGCCCGCGCTGTCCGTCGCCGTGGCGCGCAGCGAGACGAACCCCGGGGCGCGGGGGTTGGAGAGCAGCGCCGTCCAGCCGGTGCCGCCGGGGGTCACGGGGATCCGGCGCCAGGTCGCGCCGTCGTCGGCGGACATCTCCAGGGTGAGAGACCGCACCGCGGCCTTGGCGGCTCCGGGGTTCCGCTCGACCCAGACGGGGACCCGGGTCACGGATCCCGGACGGGCGCGGTTGGAGTCGTCGAGGCCGGCCGGTGCGTAGCGTACCGCCATCAAGGGCAGGGGCGACGGTTTCGCGGTGCCGGCCGAGCGGAAGGTCCAGACGGTGTCCACCGCCGTGGTGAGGGCCGCGTGGGGCGCCTGCCTGCGTACCGACGCGGTCAGCGTGTAGGTGTCCGCGGCCTCCGGGAGCCGCGCCGACAGCAGGCATCTGCCGGGTTCCGCGGGCGCGCAGCCGGTCACGTCGGCTTTCGCGATCACCTCGCCGTTCCGGGCGAGGGTGAGCGCGCCGGTGGCCGCGGCATCGGTGCCCCTCCGCCCGGCGGCGCCGTCGCTGAACAGCTGTGCGGCCGAGACGTTCAGCTCGTTTCCGGTACGTTCGCCGCCGCCGGCGGCGAACCCGGGTCCGGTGACCGCGGCGTTCCACACCTCGCGTACCGGTCCCCGATCCAGGCGGCCGCTGGTGCCGGTCAGCGTGGCGGTGCCGGTCCGGAGCTCGCTGTCCCAGACGAATCCCGGGGTCCGGTAGTGCGTCATGGCGCCGGGGAGATCGACGGCGGGCGACGGGACCGTGAAGGCCCAGTCCATACCGGGCATGCGGGGTCCGGTGGCCGCCACGCCCTGGCCCGGCACGCCCGAGGCGCGGTAGGTCTCGCTCACCTTCACCAGGTCGGCCGTCCGCGCGGTGTGGGCGGGGTCGTCCGGGATGCCGCCGACGCGGTAGTCGACCAGGTCGTACCGGTAAGGGCTGGGCGAGGTGTCCTTCTTGTGCCAGATGGTGTTGGTCATGTAGCGCAGCTCGGGCTGGCGTACGGGGAGCACGAAGAAGCTCCGGCCGGGGTCTCCGGCGGCTATCCAGCCGAAGTACCAGGTCCCGTTGGCCAGGGTGAGACCCTGGATCTGCTCCGGCACGGCGGTCGGATCGTCCACCGCGAACCGGATCTGCTTGGCCTGGCGCGCGTCCAGCACCACATTCTGATCGTCGTCACCGATGTTCACCGGGACGTGCGCGGTCGTGGCGGCGGAGCCTTCGTACAGGTCCGCATAGAGGTTCCACCGGCCCTTGGGCAGGCGGACCTTGGCCACACCGTTCTCGATCCTGACGGACTGGAAGCTGCCGGTGTCGAGGTTGTAGAAATCGCCGAAGCCCGCGGCGGGGAGGCCGCTCCGGTTGATGCCGGTGACGGTCACGTCGGACGATTCCGGCTCCACGTACGCGCCGGCCAGGGTGCGGATGACGGTGTCGCCCGAGGTGGCGGTGACCACGCCGGTGTGCTCACCGACGCTCTTGCCCTCGGCGTCGATGGTGAGCGTGACCTGCGCCTCCCCTCCCGCCGGCACCTGCAGCCGGTCCGTGGACAGTTTCAGCACGTCGCCCGTGACGGTGAGGTCCAGGGTGACGGGGGAGTCGCCGGAGTTGGCGTAGGTGAGGGTCCTGGTCGTCCGCCGGCCACCCGCGTCGTCCCAGCGGAAGGCGGCCCAGGCGGTGCCCGGTACGGCGACGACCGGCTGTGCCAGCGCGCGGACCAGGTCCACCCGCCCGCCGCCCTGCTCGAAAGGCGTGGCGCCCGGGGTGGGGGCGGCGCTGCCGATCAAGGCGGCCTTGAGTCGGTCACCGGTCCAGCCGGGGTGACGCTGGGCGAGGATCGCGGCGGCCCCCGCGACGTGCGGCGCGGCCATCGAGGTGCCGTTGTGCGCGATGTAACCGCCGCCGACGGCCGCCGCCGTGATGCCGACACCGGGGGCGGTGATCTCCGGCTTGATCGCGTGGTCGCCCATCCGGGGACCGCGGCTGGAGAACCCGGCCAGCTGGTCCGTACGATCCACCGCTCCGACGGTCAGGGCCGCGTCGGCGCTGCCCGGGCTGCTCACCGTGACCGGACCGCCGTTGTTGCCCGCGGACACGACGAACAACGCGCCGGTCCGCGCCGAGAGCGCGTTGACCGCCTGTTCCAGCGGATCGAGATCCGGGGTGTCGCCCCCGCCGATACTCATGTTGATGATCTTCGCTTTGACCTCGGTGGCCGCCCACTCCATGCCCGCCAGCAAGGCGGAGTCGGCGATGCCCTCGGCGCCGCCGACTTTGCCGACGGCGAGCCTGGCCCCCGGCGCCACGCCGCGGTACTTCTCCCCGGCGCCCGCGATGATCGAGGCGACGTGCGTGCCGTGGCCGAACGTGTCGCGCGGGTCGGAGTCGCCGGTGAAGCTGCGCGCCTGCGTGACCACGTTCTTGAGGTCCGGGTGGTCGGGGTCGTAGCCGCTGTCGAGCACGGCGACCGTGACGCCCTCTCCGGTGACCCCCTGCTTCCACGCCTCGGTGGCGCCGATCTGCTTGACGCTCTGGTCGAGGGTGAACGAGCGGCGCCCGTCCAGCCAGATCCTCGTCCTGCCCGCGGCCTGGGTCCGGGACCGGCTGATCAGGTCCTTCCAGGACTCTCCCGCACCCTTCTTGGGCAACCGCAGGGCGGTCATCCCGAGCGCGGCGAGTCGCGCGGTCTGCTGCGTGGCCTTCAGCGGCGACGCCGGATCCGCGCCCGTCTGGGTGATGAGCGGGATGTCCGCTCTGTCCGCGTCGCCCAGCCGCCACCCCAGGAGTTGGGTGACGTCGAACAGGCGCCTGTCCAGAACGCCCGCGGCCACCAGCGGCATCGCGTCGGAAGGGATCACGTGGAGGTGTCCGTCGCGGTACTGCGTGAAGTACCTCACCTGCCGGCCCGGTCCGGGCTCCACCCGGTGGCCGCGGCCCGTCACGACGACGCGGTCGCCGGTCAGGAGGGTGACGCTGCCGGCCTCTTGCGCGGCGCTCGCGCTGTCACCGGGAACAGGCTGCTGAACGGCCGCCAGACCGACTGTGCCGGCCAGTGCCGCGGCCATCAGCCCACTGCCTAAGCTCATGTCCTACCTTTCGGTGGTCGAAGATGATCCATGCCCAGCCGTTGCCCGGCGGATGGCATGGTCCGCCGGGCAACGACGCTCAGAGCGCGAAGTCCAGCGCGAACTCCTGGTACACCCGCTCCGCGATCGCCCGCGCCCGGGGCGCGTACGCCGGGTAGAAGGCCTTGCCGCACTCAAGGTCGGCCAGCGCCGCCGTCACCTCCTTGTCCAGGTACGGCTTGGCCTGCTCAGGCTTCAGTCGGGGCAGCGCGACGGCCCCCTTCGGCAGCGAGCCCTTGCCCTGGCCCCTGGCGACCTCGGTGGCTTCCTTCGCGAACGCGGCCCGTCCCCGGTCGGCCAGCATCGACGGCCTGGTCTCGGCGACCTTCAGGCAGCCGCCGAACTCCTTGCCCAGCGCGGCCACCTTGGCGTCGGTGTCGAGCTCGCGCTGCCCCTTGGCGAGCGCCGAGTTCACGTCGGCGAGGAAGTCGTCCTGCGAGGTCACCGTCTTGCCCAGCACGGTCTTGACGGCCTTGGCGAAGCACTTGTCGTCCGCCGCCCGCCAGGCCTTGAGGTCCTTGGCCGACAGCGACATGAGGAGCTTGTCGTTCCTGCTCTCCCCCATGTCCCGGTCGACCGCGGGGTCGCCGGGGAAGACGAGCCTGGACCAGACGCCGAAGCCGTACTTGGCGCGGTAGGCCCGCATCGCCTCGTGGTCGCCCGCGAGCCGGGCGCGCTCCTCCTTCGTCCGGTCGCGCTTGACGACCTTCTCAGGCAGGTACGTGAGCCCCTGCTCCTTCATGCAGGCGGCCCGCGCCGATTCGATCCTGGCCTTGTTCTCGTACGCGGTCTCGGTCCCCGGCGTGGCCGTGGCCAGGCCGCCGAACGAGGTCGCGAGCAGGGCGGCGGCGACCGCCTTGGCAACGAACATGATGATTTCCCTTCATTTCCGGACATGCGAAACAGAACTCCCGGCGCAGAAGGCGCCGGATCGGGGGAAGGTCTCAGCAGGGGATGCGCAGCCGCGACGCCTTGGGCGACACCTCCGGCAGGGCGGTGGCCAGGTCGACCGTGAGCACCGCGGTGCCCACCGCCGCCCCCTTCGGCGTGGTGTAGACGCCCCCGGACGTCTTGACCGCCACGTCCCTGGTGTTGACCGTGCGTTCGCCGAGGTAGCGGTAAGTTCGCCGGTCGAAGATCAGCTCGGAGCGGCGGCCGTCGCCCTCGTCCATGGCCACGGCGACGCCCGGCCGGCCCGCCGCGTCCACCGCGTCGCCGATCAGGTGGATTCCGTCGATCTCGGCCGCCACCTGGAAGAGCGCCGCGCTGAGGCTCGGGCGCACCACCGACTCCGCGATCAGTTGCTTGAGCTCGGACCACTGGCGCATCGGATCGCGCCCGGCCTGGGTCGCGAGCTTCGCACGCACCCCTTCGACGTCGGTGGGCCAGGCGCCCAGCCGCACGTAGGCACGATGCCCGGGGCAGGAGGACTCGTACAGGGTGTCCTCGACGCCTTTGTCCCACAGCCACCGGGGCACCGGGTCGCCCGTGGCGGACTCCGCCCGCTCCCGGAGCAGCCAGGGCGCACCCGGGTCCGCGGGCTCCCAGCGCTCCTCGTCCGCCGTCACCAGGGTGGACAGCAGCCGCTTCGTCGACGGGTTCTGCGTGTACAGCATGCCCCGGACCCGCGTCTTGGTGTGCACGTACTGACCGGGCCCGGGCACCAGGTCCCGCTGGTCGGCGGCGGCCTGGGCGGCCCGCTCCAGCACCGCCTGGGCGTTGGCCGGCGGCGTGGCCGACCCGCCCAGGACCACCTGCCCCGCGATGATCACAGTGGTGAGCGCCGTCGCCAGCAGGCCGACGGCGGCCAGCCGGAAGGCGTACCGGCGCCTCGTCGGCGTGCCCGGACGTGTGCCCGGACGTGTGCCCAGAAGTGTGCCCAGAAGTGTGCGCGGTGGCCGGCCCGGCGGGCCCGCTGCCCAGGCCAGCAGCGCGACGCGGGCGGCGGCCAGGTCACGCTCGGTGGCCTCGGGCGTGTCGGCCCACAGGCGGTCGAGCTCCGCCATCTCATCCATGATCGGTTCCCTCCAGGGCCTGGCGGACCTTCTTGCGCGCCCGGTTGAGCCGCGAGCGGACCGTCCCGATCGGGATGTCCAGCGCGACGGCCACTTCCTCGTACGTCAGCCCGACCCACGCCACCAGCAACAACGCGTCCCGGTCCCCGGTGCGCAGCCGGGCCAGCGCCGCGACCAGCGGCCGGTTGACCGCCAGCGTCGCGACGCCGTCCTCGACCAGGCCGCCGCCGATCTCCGCCGGGTCCAGACCGCCACGCGCGTACGCCCGGTACCTGGCCAGCTCCCGGCGGTGCCGCTTGCCGATCACGTTCGAGGCGATCCCGTACAGCCAGGGCCGGGCATCGTCCTGGCCGGGCTGAAAGCGGTGCCGGTGCTCGAAGGCCGCCAGGAACGTCTCCGACACCACGTCCTCGGCCGCGTCGGCGCCCAGCCTGCGGGCGGCGTAGCGGTGCAGCGCGGGGGCATGGCGGTCGAACAGCACGGCGAACACCTCGGGCTCCTGCCGGGATCTGCGGATCAGGTCCGGGTCGGCGGCCTCGGCCGTCGCCGGTTCTGCCATGAAACGGTCAGCTCCTTCATGCGGTGCCTTCCTCGGTGGGCACGGTCGCCTGTACTTACCGCCACGGCGCGAAAGAGTTCACGGACGACTCCGATGCCATGACCGCTTTGGGCGGGAGCGCCCGGCGGATGTGGCACCATCGAATCGGCACCGCGGCGCGCGGCAACCGGACGCTCGGGCATACGGGGCCAGCACGGTGGTGGAGGCCGGGAAGCGAAGGACATGAATCGGGCACCAGGCATGGTGGATGTGGCACGCGAGGCGGGCGTGTCGCACGTGACCGTCTCCCGCGTCCTCAACGACCACCCGTCCGTCCGCCCGGAGACCCGGGCTCGCGTCGAGGCCGCCATCGAGAAGCTCGGCTATCGCCGTAACAGCGTCGCCCGCGCGCTCAAGAGCCGCCGTTCCTCGACGATCGGGGTGGTGCTCGCCGGGGCCGAGCTGTACGAGCTGCCGCGCATCCTGCGGGGCGTGCAGACGGCGGCGCAGCGGGCCGGCTACTGGGTCAATATGGCCAGCTGGCAGGGCGGCACCACCAGAGACCTGGCCGAGACCCTGCAGCGGCTCACCGACCAGGCGGTCGAGGCCATCGCGGTCATCGCCGACCGGCCCATGGTGATGGACGCCCTGGCCGACATCGTGACCGGTGTGCCGATGACGGTGGTCATGTCCGGCAACGTGCCCAACCCGGATGTCGGCTTCGTCGAGCTCGATCAGGAGCTGGGCGCGCGGCTCGCCGTACGGCATCTGGTGGAGCTGGGGCACCGCCACATCGTCCACCTGACCGGTGCGCTGCGTACCTTCGACGCCCGAGCCCGCGTCGAGGGCTGGCGGGCCGCGCTGGACGAGGCGCCGGAGGCCGGCGGCGAGTTCTTCGAGGGCGACTTCACCGGCAACAGCGGCTACCGGCTGGCCCACTACCTCGTCACCCGCCGCGCCGGCGAGCCGCCGACGGCGATCTTCGCCGGCAACGACCAGATGGCCATGGGGGTGCTGGCGGCCTTCGCCGAGCTCGGCGTGAAGGTGCCCGGCGACGTCTCGCTCGTCGGTTTCGACGACATCGCGGGAGCGGCCTACCAGGTGCCCGCGCTGACCACGGTCCGCCAGGACTTCGTCGCTCTCGGCGCGCGCTCCATCGAGCAGGTGCTGCGCATGATGCAGGGCGAGCCGGCCTCGTGCGAGCGGATCGCTCCCGAGCTCGTGATCCGGCGCAGCACGGCGCCCCCCAAGCCGTCCCGCTAGGCACGGCACCGCCCGAGCCGTCCCGCTGAGCGCAGCGCCGCCCGAGCCGCCCAGCCAGGCGCAGCACGGCTCTGCCCAAGCCGCCCCGCTTAGGCGGCCGTTTCGGGGTCGGGCTGGTATTCGAACCAGTGGACCCGCGCCCGTCCGTCGCTCGCCTGGCCGTTGCCGGTGGCGTACAGACCCAGATAGACCCCGACGAAACCGCCCGCGCGTTCGGTGCTGAAGAAGGACCGTTCGATCGTGGCCAGGCTGATCCACTGCGCCGCGGTGAGGTCCCTGACGCGGAAGGTGTAGCCGGCCTCGTCCCCGTCGACCGCCAGCAGCACCTCGCCGGTCGAGACCGGGACCGAGGCCCGGCGGGTGCTCGTGCCCGCCTCCCGGACCGTCAGCACGACCTGCGCCTGCCCGCCGTCGTCCACGGTGAGGGCGAGCGTGGCGTGGTGGTCCTGGTGCTGGAAGACGGCCAGGCCGGCCTCCTCTGACGGGCGCGCCGCGGCGAAGCTGATCCGGGTCCGCGCGCCGAAGCGGACGTGCTGCTGGCGCCGGCCGAGGAAGGCCGGCACGCCGGTGGAGCTGAGGGCCTCGGGGGCGAGGTCGAGGTCGAGCCCGGACCCGTCGGCCGTGGGCCTGACGCGGCCGCCGGCGGGGCCGCGCAGGCTGTTCCACTCCAGCCCGCCGAAATGCGCCCTTCCGGCCGGAACAGCGGTGTCGCCGTCCGGTTGTCCGGTCGGTACGGCGGTGTCGCCGTCCGGTTGTCCGGTCGGTACGGCGGTGTCGCCGTCCGGTTGTCCGGTCGGCACGGCGGTGTCGCCGTCCGGTCGGCCGGAGGCGATCGACGGGAGCCGCTCCGACAGCCGCACGGCTCCCGATTCGGGGGCGAAGACGGGCCCGTGCGCGGTCCAGGTCACGGGCACCAGGAAGACCTCCCTGCCCAGCGTGTGGGTGCCCGCGATCGGCCGCACGCCGAGCGTCACCGCCCACCACTCGCCGACGGGGGTGTCCACCAGGTCGGCGTGGCCGACGTTGTGGATGGGCTCGCCCGGGCCGCGGTGCCGGTGGGTCAGCAGAGGGCTGCGCGGGTCGGTGACGTAGGGTCCGGTGACGGTGCCGGAACGCGCCGCGGTGACGCTGTGGTTGCTCTCGGTGCCGCCTTCCGCGGCGATCAGGTGGTACACGCCGTTGCGCTTGTACAGGTGCGGCGCCTCCACCCACGCCCCGCGCACCGCGCCCTGCCACAGCACGTGCGTGGGGCCGACGAGCTTGAGCCGGTCCAGGTCGAGTTCGCGCATCCACAGCTCACCGGGACCGCCCTGGACCGCGTCGCGGCAGGCGGTGAGCCAGCACCGGCCGTCGTCGTCGAAGAACAGCGACGGGTCGATGCCCTCGGCCTCCAGCGGCACGGGGTCCGACCACGGCCCGGCGGGGTCGTCGGCGGTCACGACGAAGGTGAGGCTGCCCTGCCGGTTCACGGCCAGCGTGGAGACCACGTAGAAGGTGCCGTCGTGGTGGCGGATGGTCGGTGCCCAGAGGCCGTCGGAGACGTCCAGGCCCTCCAGCGTGAGCAGCCCGGGCCGGTCCAGCACATGCGTGAGCTGGCGCCAATGCACCAGGTCACGGCTGTGGAAGAGGGGGAGTCCAGGAAAATAGGTGAATGACGAGGTGACCAGGTAGAAGTCCTCGCCGACCCGGCAGATCGACGCGTCCGGATAGCACCCGGGCAGGACCGGGTTGCGGAAAGCAGGCACGGGGGCTCCGAGAGATCTCACAAAGAGGGGGCTTGACAGGATGACAACGTTAACATCAGGTTAGATCCCAACGCACGACCCGGCATTCCCGCCGAGGCGCACCACCCCTCGCCCAGGAGATCGTCATGACCCCACCGACCCCGCCCCGACGCCGCCGACCCCGGACGAAGCTCGGCGCCGCGGCGCTGGCGCTCGCTCTGGCGGCGTCGCCGGCCGCCTGCTCGTCCGCCGAAACCCCCTCCGCGGAGACGGCGAGCGCAGGCGGGCCGGTCACGCTGGAGTTCTGGACCTGGAGCCTGAAAGGCAGCGATCCGGCGGCCAAGGCGATCGTCGACAAGTACCACCAGGAGCACCCCAACGTCACGATCAAGCTTTCGGAGGTCGGCGGAACCGCCGACACCGCCTCCAAGCTGCTGGCCGCGGACAAGGCCGGCGACACCCCCGACGTGGTGCAGCTGGAGTACCGCGGCCTGCCCGCCCTGGTCGTGGCCGGAGCCGTCAAGGACGTCACCGCCGACGTGGCCGGCGCCAAATCCGGCATCGACCCCAACGTCTGGGCCTTGACCACGTTCAACAAACAGGTCTACGGCGTGCCGCAGGACATCGGGCCGATGATGCTCACCTACCGCAAGGACCTGTTCGACAAGTACGGCGTCAAGGTCCCCACCACCTGGGCCGAGTACGCGAAGGCCGCCGAGCAGATCCACAAGAAGGACTCCGACGCCTACATCGCCGCCTTCGCCGCCACCCAGTTCGAGTTCTTCGCCGCCCAGGCCGCCCAGGCGGGCGCCCGGTGGTGGAGCACCGACGGCAACGCCTGGACGGTCGGCATCGACGGCGAGCCGTCCCTGAAGATCGCCGACTTCTGGGCGGACCTCGTGAAGCGGGACCTGGTCAAGGTCGAGCCGCTGCTCACGCCGGAGTGGAACGCCCAGGTCAACAAGGGCAAGATCCTCAGCTGGGCAGCCGCCTCGTGGGCGCCCAGCGTCATCCACTCCGTGGCACCCGACACCGCCGGCAAGTGGGAGTCCGCGCCGCTGCCGCAGTGGACGCCGGGCCAGACCTCCGTCCCGTTCCTGGGCGGGTCCGCCTACCTGGTGCCGTCCAAGTCCAAGCACGCCAAGGAGGCCGCGGCCTTCGCCGCCTGGCTCGGGGCCTCAGACGAGGGCTCCAAGCTGCTCCTCGGCCTTGACATCTTCCCCGGCGGCAACGCGGGCCGCCAGGCGACGCTGACCCACGAGCCGCCTAAGCTGATGCCGCAGCAGAAGGACTTCTACCAGGTCACCGACCAGGTGATCAAGAACACCACCATCCCGGTGACCTGGGGACCCAACGTGAACGTCGCCCAGAGCGCCTTCGGTGACGCGCTCAACAAGGCCGCGCTCGACAAGACCTCCTTCCGCCCGGTCTTCCAGGCCACGCAGCAAGCCGTCGTCGCCGACCTGCAGAAGTCCGGCTACACCGTCACCAAATAAGACGCCGAGGGCCCGGCCGGGCCCTCGGTTCGACCCCTCCCTGGACATCTCATGCCCGCCAGCTCCACCGGGCGACGCCTGCGCGTCCGCGCCGTCGCCACCCCGTGGCTGTTCGCCATGCCCGCGATCGTCTTCTTCGCCCTGTTCCTGATCATCCCGATCTGCTACGCCGTCTACCTGAGCTTCCGCGGCTTCCGCATCGAAGGCGGCGGCGCGTTCGGGCGGCGGGTGGAAGCCTTCATCGGGTTCGACAACTACGCCGCCGCGCTCTCCGACCCCGAGTACCTCGCCGGGCTCGGCCGGGTCCTGCTCTACGGCGTCATCGCCATCCCCAGCGTGCTGGGCCTGGCCCTGCTGTTCGCGCTGCTGCTCGACACCCCCAGGGTGCGGGCGCGCGGCTTCACCCGCACCGCGATCTTCCTGCCGTACGCGGTGCCCGGCGTGATCGCCAGCCTCCTGTGGGGCTTCCTGTACCTGCCCAGCACCAGCCCGCTCACCTACATCGCCCGGCAACTGCAGGCCGGGCCGCTGGACTTCTTCGGCTTCCCCGCCCTGTACTTCTCGCTGGCCAACATCGCGCTGTGGTCCGGCGTCGGCTTCAACATGATCATCATCTTCACGTCGCTGCGCGCCATCCCCACCTCCATCTACGAGGCGGCCCGCATCGACGGGGCGAGCGAGTGGCAGATCGCCTGGCGCATCAAGATCCCGCTGGTCGCCCCCGCGCTCGTGCTCACCGGCCTGTTCTCCGTGATCGGCACCCTGCAGCTCTACAGCGAACCGGCCACGCTGCGGCCGATGACGACCACGATCAGCGCCACCTGGGTGCCGCTGATGAAGATCTACCAGGAGGCGTTCATGAACGACAACCTCGGCGGAGCCGCCGCCGCCTCCGTCGTGCTGGCCCTGGGCATCCTCGCCATCTCGCTGCTCCTGCTGCGCTTCTTCCAGCGCCGGACCTTCGGGGACAACGCATGACCGCCGTACCCCGCACCGGTGACCGCCAGTTCCACCGCCGCCGCCCGGGTGCGGCGCGGCGGCCACGCCTCCCGCTGGTCGTGCTGCTGCTCGGCGCGCTGTACTGCCTGACCCCGGTGGCCTGGGTGGTCATCGCCTCCTCCAAGACGCCGCGCGAGCTGTTCACCACCTTCTCCTTCGCGCCGGGCACCGGCATCCTCGACAACCTGGCCAACCTGAGCGCCTACGGCGACGGCCAGTTCTGGAAGTGGGGGCTCAACTCGCTGCTCTACGCCGGCGTCGGTGCGATCCTGTCGACGATGGTGTCGGCTATGGCCGGCTACGCGCTGGCCAAGTTCCGCTTCCGCGGGCGTGAGTTCCTGTTCTCGGTGATCCTCGCCGGCGTGCTCGTGCCCGGCATCGTGCTGGCGGTCCCGCAGTATCTGCTGATGGCCGCCGTCGGCCTGGCCGGGACCCACTGGTCAGTGCTGCTGCCGGTCATCATCAACCCGTTCGGCATCTTCCTGTGCCGGGTCTTCGCCGCCGCCTCCGTACCGCAGAGCACGCTGGAGGCCGCGCGCCTGGACGGCGCCGGGGAGACCCGGATCTTCGGCGCCATCGTGCTGCCCATGATGGCGCCAGGGCTCGTCACGGTGCTCCTGCTGCAGTTCGTCGGCATCTGGAACAACTTCCTGCTGCCCTTCATCATGCTCTCCGACCAGGACAAATACCCGATCACCCTGGGCCTGTACACGTTCCTGGGCAAGGGCGCCGGGGACAGCGACCTGTACCCGCTGGTCATCATGGGCTCGGCCGTCTCCGTCATCCCGCTGATCGCCCTCGTTCTGGTGCTGCAGCGGTTCTGGCGCGCCGACCTGCTGGCCGGCGGATTGAAGGGATGACCTGCCGATGAAGTTCACCGACGGGCTCTGGCAGCTGCGCCCCGGCGTCACCGCGCTGTACGCGGCCGAGGCGTACGACATCCAGGCCGGCGAGGACGCGTTCACCGTCACCGCGCCCACCACCGTGATCAACCGCCGGGGCGACACCCTCAACCGGCCGGTCCTCTCGCTGCGGCTGTCGTCACCCCTGGAGAACGTGATCCGCGTCCGCGTCGAGCACCACCTGAGCGACGACCGCGGCTTCGACCTCGTCGGCGCCGAGGACGGGCACGGCATCGTCAAAACGGACGGCGCCACGACGCTCACCAGCGGCGCGCTCAGCGCGACCATGGTCCCAGGAGCCCCCTGGGACCTGTCCTTCCACGCCGACGGGCGCCCGCTGACCTCCAGCGGCCCCAAATCGATCGGCCACTTCCGGCTCGCCGGGGACGCGCAGGTCGATCCGGCGCCGGTCGGCGGCGCCCGCGCCTCCGTCCACCTCGCCCAGCAGCTCGCGCTGGACGTGGGCGAGGTGGTCTACGGGCTGGGGGAGCGCTTCGGGCCGCTGGTCAAGAACGGCCAGACGGTGGAGATCTGGAACGCCGACGGCGGGACCTCCTCGGAGCAGGCCTACAAGAACGTGCCGTTCTACCTCACCAACCGCGGATACGGCGTCTTCGTGAACCACCCGGGGCACGTCTCGTACGAGGTCGGGTCGGAGACGGTGCAACGCGTGCAGTTCTCGGTCGCGGGGGAGAGCCTCGAATACTTCGTGATCTACGGGCCGACCCCCAAGCAGATCCTGGAACGCTACACCGCGCTCACCGGCCGCCCCGCGCGCCTGCCCGCCTGGTCCTACGGCCTGTGGCTGTCGACCTCGTTCACCACCGACTACGACGAGCAGACGGTGACCTCGTTCATCGACGGCATGGCCGAGCGCGACCTGCCGCTGTCGGTCTTCCACTTCGACTGCTTCTGGATGCGCGAGTTCAACTGGTGCGACTTCCAGTGGGACCCGCGGGTCTTCCCCGACCCCGAGGGCATGCTGGCCCGCCTGCACGCCAAGGACCTGCGCGTCTGCGTGTGGATCAATCCGTACATCGCCCAGCGCTCACCGCTGTTCGCCGAGGCCGCCGGGCGGGGTTTCCTCCTGAAGCGCCCGGACGGGTCGGTCTGGCAGTGGGACCTGTGGCAGGCCGGGATGGGACTCGTGGACTTCACCAACCCCGACGCGACGCGCTGGTTCCAGTCGAAGCTGCGCGCGCTGCAGGACCAGGGGGTCGACGCGTTCAAGACCGACTTCGGGGAGCGCATCCCGCTCGACGTCGCCTACTTCGACGGCTCCGCGCCCGAACGCATGCACAACCTCTACACCCACCTCTACAACACGGCGGTGTTCGAGGTGCTCGAAGAGCGCCGCGGCCGGGGCGAGGCGGTGCTGTTCGCGCGGTCGGCGACCGCGGGCGGCCAGCGGCTGCCGGTGCACTGGGGCGGCGACTCGGGATCGACGTACGGGTCCATGGCGGAGAGCCTGCGCGGCGGCCTGTCGCTCGCGTTCTCCGGGTTCTCCTTCTGGAGCCACGACATCGGCGGCTTCGAGGGCACTCCCGACCCCGGCGTGTTCAAGCGCTGGGTCGCCTTCGGGCTGATGTCCTCCCATTCGCGGCTGCACGGCTCCACCTCCTACCGCGTTCCGTGGGCCTTCGACGAGGAGGCCGTGGAGGTGACCCGGCTGTTCACGAAGCTCAAGCTGCGCCTGATGCCGTACCTGTTCCAGGCGGGCGTCCAGGCGCACGAGAGCGGGACACCCCTGATGCGGCCCATGGCGATGGAGTTCCCCGGCGACCGCAACGCCGCCCACCTCGACACCCAGTACATGCTCGGCCCGGACCTGCTCGTCGCGCCCGTCTTCACCCCCGATGGGAAGGTTGAGCTCTACCTGCCCGACGGCACGTGGACGAACTACCTGACCGGGGAGCGCGTCGAGGGCGGGCGCTGGTGCACCGAGCGGCACGGCTTCACCTCGATGCCGATCTACGTGCGCGAAGGCGCCGTCCTGCCCGTCGGCGCCAGGGACGACCGGCCGGACTACGACCATCTCGACGGCCTGACCCTGCGCGTCTACCCGGGACCGGACGGCGAGACCACCCTCACCGTCACCGATCACGCCTCCGGCGAGCCCGCCCGGTTCACCGTCATCCGCTCCGGCGGCGAGGTGCGGGTCTCCTCCTCCCTCGCCTCCGGCTGGACGTACGAACTCGCCTGACGGCGCGGTCAGCGCACCGGGAGGAGCACCGCCGACGGGTGTTGCGGGTCGTGGAAGACCTGCTGGTCGGCGGTGCGGAGGGTGGTGGCGGTGGCCCGGGGCTCGCCGGTGCCGGGGTTGCGGTTGTAGCGGGGGAAGGCGCCGCTGGAGACCTGGACGCGGATGCGGTGGCCGCGCTTGAAGCGGTACGCGGTCGGCCACAGGGTCACCGTGGCGGGGGTGATCTCGTCGGCGCCGGTGAGGCTGATCAGGCCGTCGCAGACGTTGGTGGAGCGGCCGTCGGCGTCGACGTCGCACAGCCGGACGAAGACGTCGGCGTAGGGGAGGCTGGAGCGGAAGAAGATCTCGGCGCTCACCTCGCCGACGACCTCGGCGTCCTCCTCCAGTACGGACGTCGTGTACGTGAGGACGTCGGGCCGGGCCTCCAGAGCGGCGTTGTCGACGCGGCCGGCCTTCTCACCGAAGGCCATGCGGACGCCGCCGAGGGCCGGGGTGGGGTCGGCCGGGTCGTAGCGGTAGCCGTCGGGGGACGAGCCGGCGGGAGCCTCGGTGGACAGGGCGCCGCCCGGCTGGAGGTGGAAGCGCCGGGGCTCGTATCCCGGCGGCGGCCAGGACGGGAAGTCGCGCCACTTCTCCTCGCCCATGACGAACAGGCGGACCGGGGCGCGCTCGGCCGGCTCCGCGCCCCGGGCCAGCGCCAGGCCGAAATCGAGGGCCTCGGCGGCGGCCGTCCGCCCGACGCCCATGGAGACGTGGGCCCAGGGGCCGACGGTGAGGCGGGCGAGGGGGTGTCCGGCGTCCTGCAGGGCCCGGTGATCGCGGATCTGGCCGGGCAGGAAGATGTCGTACCAGCCGCCGACGCTGCTCACCGGCACCCGGATGTCGGAGACCCGGTGCCGGTGGTCCAGGCCCTGCCAGAACGGGCTGCCGGCGTCGTGGACGAGGATGTTCTGGATGTAGCCGTCGTGGTGACCGAGGGCGGCGGTGTCGGCCTGGGCCAGCGGCAGCGTACGCAGGGCACGCTGGACCTTCTTGGCCCGGAGCAGCTGGCGCGGCATCGCGAGCGGGCGTTCCTGGCCGGCGACCTGGACGCCCCAGACGAACGGGGTCTCCAGGGAGAAGGCGTCCCCGCGCAGGAAGTCCAGGGTGAGCGCCGATTCGGAGACCCCGGGGATCATGGCCTTGACCTGGGGCGGTACGGCGTCGGCGACCGCCCACTGGACGAAGCCCAGGTAGCTGGAGCCGTACAGGATCATCGACTCGCCGAACCACGGCTGCCGGATCACCCAGTCGAGGGTGTCGAGCCCGTCCTCGCGCTCGCGGCGCAGCGGGTCGAAGGGGCCCTCGGAGCCGAAGGTCCCGCGGGTGCTCTGGATCAGCACCTGGAAGCCCCGTTCGGCCAGCGGGCGGGCCATCGGGTCCGCGGTCATGCCGGCCCGGCCGTAGGGGACGCGGATGAGCGCGGTCGGCAGGCCGTAGCCGCCAGACTTGGGCGCCCAGCGGTCGGCCAGCAGGACGGCTCCGTCGCGCATCGGGACGCGCAGGTCGCGTTCGACGGTCAGATCCCTGGTGAGGGGCGGGGGCAGGCGCAGCAGGCGCTGGACGAGGTGGCTGTTCAGGTTCATCGCGGGCGACCTCCGGGGGTGCGGGCGAGGGTGGTCGAGAGGCGCAGCAGGCGGTCGGCCAGTTCGCCGGGGTCGAGGGGGTCGTCGGCGTCGATCAGCCAGTCGTTGACGATCGTGCCGGTCCCGCCCGCGATCAGCGCGGCCAGGTCCTGCGCCGTGGCGTCGTCGAGGTCGCCGAACACCTCGCGCAGGCCCGTCACGGTGATGAGCGAGCCGAACAGCCTGTTCAGGTCCCGGGTCATCGGGAACGCGCAGGATCCGGTGAGCATCGCGCGGTAGAAGGGGCGGTGCCGGGCGAAGTGCCGGGCCATCGCCAGCATGCGCGCGCGAGGCGGCGCGCCCTCGTCCCCGGCCTCGGGGAGGAGCTCCCGTTCGACCAGGTCGGTCGCGGCCGCCACGAGGAGCGCGTCACGGTCCCCGAACTGCAGGTACACCAGTTGCCGGCTGACATCCGCGGCGTCGGAGAGCTCGCCGACGGGAAGGGCCGTGGTGCCGCGCTCGGAGACCAGGCGTACGGCGGCGGCCATGAGGGCGGCACGGGAGCGGCGCACCCGGCGGTCTTGTCGATCCTGCACGCCCGCAACTCTAGACATGTGTTAAAAAATGGACAACAGTTAAATCAGTCGATTTAGGCAAAGGAGCCGCCATGTCCGCAGCCGAGGAGCCCGAGGTCCGTACCGCCGCCGGCGTGGTGCGCGGCCGCACGGAGGACGGCCTGGCCGTCTTCCGCGGCATCCCGTACGCCGAGCCCCCGATCGGCCCGGCCCGTTTCCAGGCGCCGCGGCGCGTGCGCGGCTGGGACGGCGTACGGGAGGCGTTCGCCTTCGGCCCGCCGGCCCCGCAGGACGCGAGCATGGCCGGCCGCGGCGGCGGAGACCTCTTCAAGGGCACGGGCGACGACTGGCTGACGGTCAACGTCTGGACGCCCGACCCCGACCCGGCGGCCCGCCGCCCGGTGATGGTGTGGATCCACGGCGGCGCCTACAAGCACGGCCTCTCCGGCAGCCCCGGCTACGACGCCCGGCACATCGCCCGCGACGGCGACGTGGTCTTCGTGTCGCTGAACTACCGCCTCGGCGTCGAGGGCTTCGCCCATATCGACGGCGCGCCCGCCAACCGGGCGCTGCTCGACCAGGTCGCCGCCCTGGAGTGGGTGCGGGAGAACATCACGGCGTTCGGCGGCGACCCCGGCCAGGTGACCGTTCTCGGCGATTCGGCCGGCGCCGGGTCCATCGCCGCGCTGATGGTCATGCCGAGCGCGGCGGGCCTGTTCCGGCGCGCCGTCGGGCAGAGCCTGCCGGGCACGTACTTCTCCGACGCCCTGGCCCGGGACGTCGCGGCGGCGATCGCCGCCGAGGCGGGCCTGCGCCCGACGGCCGGGGACTTGTCAGGCGTGGATCCGCGGGAGCTGCCGGCGATCGGGCACGCTCTGGAGTCGAAGATGCGGCAGTACGAGGACCGCTGGGGCTCGTTCGCGCACACGCTCACCGCCTTCTCGCCCGTCGTCGACGGCGAGGTGCTGCCGGCCGCGCCCTGGCAGGCGCTGGCGGGCGGCGCGGGACGGGACGTGGAGCTGGTCATCGGCCACACCCGCGACGAGTTCCGTACGTTTCTCCTCTTCTCCGGACAGCTCGGCAAGATCACCGAGGAGCAGGCGGGGGAGACGCTGCGCCGCTTCGGCCCCGGCGAGGACGGCGAGCGCGCCTACCGCGCGGCGTTCCCCGGCGCGTCCGCCGAGGAGCTCTACGAACTCGTGCAGACCGACTGGCTGTTCCGCATGCCGACGCTGCGCCTGGCCGAGGCGCAGGCGGCCGGGGGCGGCAGGGCCCACCTGTACGAGCTGGCCTGGCAGTCCCCGGGCAACGGCGGGGTGATGCGCGCCTGCCACGGCCTGGACGGCCCGCTGCTGTTCGGCACCTACGACGCCCACCTGGGCCCGGCGGCCATCGGCCCGGAGCACACCGCCGAGGCCCGCGAGCTGACCGCCCAGATCCGCACGGCCTGGACGTCCTTCGCGACCTCGGGCGACCCGGGCTGGCCCGCGTACGACTCCGAACAGCGCCTGACCCGGGTCTTCGACACGGTGCCGTCGGTCGCGGCGTACCCCGAGGAGACCTCCCGCCGCCTGTGGCAGGACCACGTCTTCGAGGCGCTTCCCCTGCTGAGAGCCTGAGAGACCGGGCGTTCCCGCCCGGTCTCTCAGGGGTCACCTGGCGAGGGGCGTCAGTGCGATCCTGTCCACGATGGGGGCGTACTTCGATCGGAGCAGGATGTCGGGGAACGTGCCGGAGCTGTAGGAGTGCAGACGAGGTTCGGGGCCGCCGCCTGTGCGGCGCCGAGCGCCGGTAAGGCGGCCGCCGGGATCGCGGTCAGCGCGAGCGTGGCGGCGAGTACGGCGTGTGGCACGAGCGTGCGTGCCCGCCGGGATGAGGGTTGAGCCATGCGTCTTTCCCGTTCGGGGAGTGCCGGGGGTGTGGTCGAATCGATTCGACTGGACCATAAGCGTCTCCCGGCGCGGCGGTCAAGAGCCGGAAACGTGGACGACATGCCGCCGTCACGCGGACGGCGGCTCTGGATCGATCAGCCGCGCGGCCGGGCGGGGCCGGTGGTGCCGCGCAGCGAGATGGGCGGGGCCACCAGCAGGTGGCGCTGCGGGGTGCCGGGGTCGGCGACGCGCTGGATGAGCAGCTCGACGGCGCGGGCGCCCAGCTCGTCGGCCGGGACGTCGGCCGCGGTGAGCGGCGGGTGCAGGTTCTCGGCCCAGTGCTGGGCGGCGACGCCGGCGATGGAGAAGTCGCCGGGCACGCTCAGGCCCGCCTCGGCCAGCCCCCGGTACATGCCGGACACCGCCGCCTCGTTGATGGTGGCGATGGCGGTCAGCCCCGGGTGCTCGGCGAGGAGTTGCCGCAGGCAGGCCTGCCCGGCCTGGGCGTCGTCGGCGCAGCAGACCCGCACGCCGCGCAGGCCGCGTTCGGCGATGGCGCGGTCGAAGCCGGCCTGCGCCCGGTGGCCGGGGCCGTAGCCGGCCGCGACCAGCTCGGCGTTGCGGTTGACCAGCGCCAGCTGCCGGTGGCCGAGGTCGGCCAGGTGGTGGACGCATTTGGCGATCAGCGTCTCGTAGTCGATGTCCACCCAGGACATGTCCTCCGGGTGCCGGGTGCGGCCGATGCCGACGAACGGCAGGCCGAGCTCCTGCAGCCGGGCGACCCGGTCGTCCTCCAGCCGGATCTCCATGAGGATGACGCCGTCCACGCGCCGGCCGGTGACGACGCGCTCGAAGGAGCGGTCGTGCTCGCCGCCGGACGGCGACAGCAGGACGTCCAGGTCGGCGCGGGCGGCGGCGTCGACCACGCTGGCCACGAAGCCGAGCTGCATGTCGGTCAGCCGCTGGCTGGCCGGCGGGATGACCAGGCCGATCGTGCGGGTGCGGCCCTCCTTCAGCGCCCTGGCCGAGGCGTTGGGCCGGTAGCCCAGCTCGTCGATGACCGTCAGGATGCGGCGCTTGGTCTCCTCCGACACCGGGCGCTTGCCGGTGAGCGCGTACGAGACGGTGCTGCGCGACACGCCCGCCCGCTTGGCGATCTCTCCGATGTTCACCCGTGCTCCTCATCCGATTCCGCCGGTCGGCGACCATCGTAGGTCGAACCGGTTCATGACGTGGCACTCCGTCGCGACGTCCCAGCCCATTGACGCCTACGGCGAAGCGGGCCTATCTTCGGTCGAACCGATTCGGCGAATCGATTCGACTTCGCTCCGAAACAACCTCGTCACGCGTGTCAGCGGAGGTCAGCTCAATGAGATCAGCGGCAAGGAGCCGGCGTGCGGCCGGCGCGAGTCTGGCGGTCCTGGCCGCCGTGGGCGGGCTGGTCGCCTGCTCGGCATCGTCCGACGGCGGCCCGGCGACCGCCGGTCAGGCCACCGGGGGCGGGACGTACACGATCTGGGACCCGTACCCGCAGTACGACAAGAGCTCGGAGTGGGTGAAGCTGCTGGACAAGTGCGGCACCGACGCCGGGGTCAAGGTCGAGCGCACCGGCTACGACACCAGCGACCTGACGAACAAGGCGCTGCTGGCGGCCCAGCAGGGCAACGCGCCGGACGTGCTGATCGTGGACAACCCGGTGGTCTCGACGCTGGCCGAGGCCGGCATCCTGACGACCACCGAGCAAAACAAGCTCGACGTCTCCGCGATCGCGCCGAACCTGCTGGCCGCAGGTCAGAGCGGCGGCAAGACCTACGGTGTCCCGATCGGCGCCAACACCCTGGCCCTGTACTACAACAAGGACGTCCTGACGAAGGCCGGGGTGGACATCGCCGCGGTGAAGGACTGGCCCTCGCTGACGGCGGCGCTGGAGAAGGTGAAGGCGGCCGGGAAGAAGGGCATCACCTTCTCGGCGACCGGCACCGAGGAGGGCAGCTTCCAGTTCCTGCCCTGGTTCTGGGGCTCCGGCGCCGCTCTCACCAAGCTCGACTCGCCCGAGGGCGTCTCGGCCGTGGCGCTGTGGAGCGACTGGCTGAAGAAGGGGTACGCCCCCAACTCGGTCATCAACAACACCCAGACGACGAGCTGGCAGGAGTTCGCCACCGGCGACTTCGCCTTCGCCGAGAACGGCACCTGGCAGCTCGCCAACGCCAAGAAGACCGGCTTCGAGTACGGCATCATCCCGGTCCCCGGCAAGACAGGCGGCACCGCGCCCGCGCCCACCGGCGGCGAGTTCGTCAGCGTCCCGGTCCAGTCCGACACCGGCCGCTACACCACCTCGCAGAAGCTCGTGACCTGCCTGACCAGCACCGACAACTCGCTCGCCACGACCACCACCCTGTCCTACATCGCGCCCACCGACGCGGTGCAGGCCAAGCAGGTGGCGGCCGACCCCGAGCTGAAGGTGTGGGTGGACGCGGTCAAGGCGGCCAAGGGCCGCACCAGCGACGATCTGGGCACCAAGTATCCGAAGATCTCGGAGCCGATGTGGGGCGCGGTGCAGGCGGCGCTGAGCGGGTCCAAGTCCCCGCAGGAGGCGATGACGGCGGCCCAGGCGGCCGCGGCGAGCGCGACCCGGTAGCCGGCATGAGCCGAGTCACACAGGAACCCGTGCGTTCCGCCCGGACGACGGCCCACGGTCACCGGGCGGCACGCGCGCGGTCGGGCCAGTGGGCGGCCTGGGCCTTCCTCGCCCCGGTCGTGCTCTACCTGCTGGCCTTCTACGCCTATCCGCTCTACCGCAACGCCGAGCTGAGCCTGCGTAATTACACGGTGCGCTCGTTCGTGCAGGGCGACGCCCCGTTCGCCGGGTTCGCCAACTACGCCAAGGTCTTCGCGGACGCGACCTTCGGGCCCGCGCTGTGGCACACGGTGGTGTTCACGCTGGTCTCGCTGGCCTTCCAGTTCGTCATCGGGCTCGCGCTGGCGCTGTTCTTCCTGAAGAACTTCCGGCTGTCCGCCACGCTCAGAGGGCTGTTCCTGGTGCCGTGGCTGCTGCCGCTGATCGTGTCGGCCTCGACGTGGTCGTGGATGCTCAACAGCGACTCCGGCGTGGTCAACGCCGTCCGGGACTGGTTCGGGATCGGGCCGGTCAACTGGCTGACCTCGCCGGACTGGTCGCTCTGGTCCGTCATCATCGCCAACATCTGGATCGGCATCCCGTTCAACCTCGTCGTCCTCTACTCCGGGCTGCAGGCGATCCCGCCGGCCATCTACGAGGCCGCCGCGCTGGACGGGGCGGGCGGGTGGCAGCGGTTCTGGAAGGTGACGTTCCCGCTGCTGCGGCCGGTGTCGGCGATCACGCTGCTGCTCGGCCTGGTCTACACGCTGAAGGTGTTCGACATCATCTGGATCATGACCAAGGGCGGGCCGAGCGGGGCCTCGACCACGTTCGCGACCTGGTCCTACCGGCTCGGGTTCGGCAACCTGGTGCCCGCCTTCGGACCCGGCGCCGCCGTGGGCAACCTGCTCATCCTGACGGCGCTGGTCTTCGGGCTGGTCTACATCCGCGCGCAGCGCAGGCAGGCCCTGGCATGAGGCGCCTCAAGACCGCGATCGGGCTGGTGCTGACCGCCGTGATGCTGTTCCCGGTCTACTGGATGATCAACGTGTCGTTCACCCGTGACCAGGACATGCGCAAGAGCCCGCCGAACTGGTTCCCGGTCGACGGCACCCTGGACGGCTACCGGACGGTGCTGGACCGGCAGTTGCCCTATCTGGGGGTGAGCCTGGTCGTCGGGCTGGGGACGGTGGCGCTGACCCTGCTGCTCGCGGCGCCGGCGGCGTACTCGCTGGCCAAGCTGCGCCCGCGCGGCGGCGGAGCGCTGAGCTTCGTGCTGCTCGTCGCGCAGATGATCCCCGGGATCATCATGGCGATGGGCTTCTACGCCGTCTTCCTGTCCACCGGCGTGCTCAACACCGTTCCCGGGCTGATCGTGGCCGACTCCACCCTCGCCGTGCCGTTCGCGGTGCTGATCCTGACCACGTTCATGTCCGGCATCCCCGAGGAGCTGCTGCAGGCCGCCCGCACCGACGGCGCCGGGGTGGTGCGTACGTTCGTCTCGATCGTGCTGCCCGTCAGCCGCAACTCGCTCATCACGGTGTCGCTGTTCGCCTTCCTGTGGGCGTGGTCGGACTTCATCTTCGCCTCCACCCTCGACCAGGGCGGCGACCACCAGCCCATCACCCTCGGCATCTACCACTACATCGGCAACAACAACCAGGAGTGGAACGCCATCATGGCCACCGCCGTGATCGCCTCCGTCCCGGCCACGATCCTGCTCGTCGTCGCCCAGCGCTACGTCGCCGCCGGCGTCACCGCGGGCGCCGTCAAAGATTGAGAAGGGACCCTCGCTTCATGACCGTCGCCGCTTCAGGCCCGGTGTTCTCCCTGCGGGAAATCCCGTTCAGCTACCGCGGATCCTGGTTCGGCTTCTCGCCCGTGGTGGCGGAGAAGACCTACGCCGAGGACGTGCACCTGGTCTCGCACCAGACCGGCATGCACGCGATCCTGCGGCTGATCCCCACCGCCGAGGCCGCCGTCACCGCCACTCCGCACCAGCTCACCTGGAGCGGTGGCGGCGGCCGGATCGACCTCGCCTACGAGAGTGCCGACACCGCACGCGTGCGCGGCCGCGGCCTCGGGCTCCGCCTGCTGGCCGCCGACCCGGTCCTGACGCCGTTCAGCGGCCCGTACTTCTACCGGGACCCCGTCGACGGATCGTACGTCTTCACCGTCTACCAGACCGGCCGCCGCTACCGGATCACCGTCCTCGGCGGCCAGGCCGAACACCTCGGCGCGCAGACGCTGGGCAGCGCCGAACGCGGTCTCGTCCTCGGCGGCGAATGGGAGATCGCCATCGAGGAGTACGAGACCGCCCGCGCCCCCTACCTGAGCGGCCACGCCTTCGAGCAGGTGGTGAAGGCCGCGCGGGCCGAGTTCGACGCGTTCGCCGCGACGGTCGCGCCCTGGCGCGGCGATCGCACGCCCGCCGCCGAACTGGCCGCCTACGTGCTGTGGTCGGCCACCGTACGCCCCGCCGGGTTCGTCACCCGGCCCGCCGTGCTCATGTCCAAGCACTGGATGGACAAGGTCTGGAGCTGGGACCACTGCTTCAACGCCATCGCCCTCGGCGAAGGGTTGCCCGACCTGGCCTGGGACCAGTACCACCTGCCCTTCGACCACCAGGACGCCGCCGGCGCGCTGCCCGACTCCGTCACCCACTCCGAGATCCTCTACAACTTCGTCAAACCCCCCATCCACGGCTGGGCCCTGCGCCACCTCCCTCTACCTCCCGACCCGGCCGAGACCTACCGGCTGCTGGAACGCTGGACCACGTTCTGGCTCGACGCCCGGCGCGCCCCGGGCCGGACGCTGCCGCACTACCAGCACGGCAACGACAGCGGCTGGGACAACGCCACCACCTTCGACCCCGAGCGCGTCGTCGAGACCGCCGACCTGGCCGCGTTCCTCGTGCTGCAGCTGCGCGAGCTGGCCCGCCTGGCCCCCGATCCGGGCGCGTCCGCCCGGTGGACTACGCAGGCCGACCGGATGCGCGACGCGCTCCTGGCCGAGCTGTGGGACGGCGAGAAGTTCGTCGCCCGGGGCGCGCTCTCGGGGCGTACCTGGTCCAGCTCCAGCCTGCTCGACCTCATGCCGATCGTGCTGGGGGAGGAGCTGCCGCACCCCGTCCGGGCGGCGCTGGCCGCCCGGATCGAGCGGCACCTGACCGCGTTCGGGCCCGCCACCGAGCTGCCCGGCTCGCCGCGCTACCTGGACGACGGCTACTGGCGCGGCCCCATCTGGGCGCCCTCGACCGTACTGATCGAGGATGGGCTGCGCCGCGCCGGTTACCCGGACCTGGCCGATGAGATCAGCGCCCGCTTCCGCGCGTTGTGCGAGGCGTCGGGGTTCGCCGAGAACTTCGACGCCCGCACCGGCGAGGGACTGCGCGATCGCGCCTACACCTGGACGGCCAGTGCCTACCTCCACCTGGCCGCCGCCCACGAGAGGCGCGGGACGTGACGCTCAGCGGCCCCAGAGCCGCCAGGTCTGGTTGAGCGGACTGGCCTGGCCCACCGGGTTGCACGTCCACTGATGGACGGGCGCGCGGGGCGCGGTGGAGATGGTGCTCACGTCGACGCACTTACCGCTGTGGCGGGCGACGAGCTGGTAGTCATGGGGGTCGTTGCCTCCGTAGGTGACTTTGCGCAGCGTGAACTGCTGGTTCTGCGCTCCGCCCGCGCACGTCCACTGGCGCACCGGCGCGCCGTCGGCCGTGGCGGACGCGCTCACGTCGAGGCACTTCCCGCTCTGCTGGTTGACCAGCGTGTAGGTGTTCGCCACGCCGGCGACCGGCCGGAAGTTCCACAGCTGCTGGTCGCCGCCTTCGCAGTAGAACTGCTGCTGCACGTTGCCGTCGGCCGTGCCGAGGTCGGTGTTGTCCAGGCACTGCTGGGAGTGCTGCGCGACGGCGACGGACTGGAAGCCGGCCTCCGACGGCGGCAGCAGGGTGACGGTGAACGTGTCGTCGGCGTTGGTGTGCGGCAGGTTCAGCGTGGCGGCGTTGCCGGACAGCGTCAGGACCGTGTCCTGAACGGTGATCGGCCCCTGGACCGCGCCGCCGCCGTTGAACGGGATGCGCTGGACGACCGCGCGGACCTGGTTGTTCTGCACGATGCCGCTGGTGGCGTCGAGCCGCCGGAGACCGACGGCGACGTTGCCGGTCGTCCCGCCGCCGCCCACGAGGACCTTGGCCGCGCCGGTCGTCCTGGTGGCGAAGGCGTCGTAGGACGTGCTCGGGGTCACCGAGACGATCTGGCCGGTCTGTGAGGCGTAGAAGCGGTAGACCCACCATTCGCCCTTGGGCAGGTGCTGGCCCGCGCTGTTGCGGACGAGCAGGCTCGCCAGATCGTTGTGCAGGTTGCCGGCGTCGGCCCAGTTCGCGCGCAGCCCGTCGGCGCCCGCCCGTTCCAGCCGGGCGATGTACCACGCGCCGTCTCCCGGGTTCTGCTCGTTGGCCGCGGCGTACTCGTTGACCTGGTATGGCCGCGGATGCGGGATGCCGCGCGCGTCGAGCGTGGCGTTGGCGGCCGCCACGTTGGCCACCGGGTCGCCGGGCAGGGAGTGCCAGCTGACGATGTCGGGGACGACGTT
The DNA here is from genome assembly GCF_040680035.1 of Nonomuraea sp. NPDC052116. Taxonomy (NCBI): domain Bacteria; kingdom Bacillati; phylum Actinomycetota; class Actinomycetes; order Streptosporangiales; family Streptosporangiaceae; genus Nonomuraea; species Nonomuraea sp. NPDC052116. Next base: position 136,911 of record NZ_JBFAWA010000018.1, read on the forward strand.
GCCGGCGCGGACGAAGTCGAGGTAGGCGTTCCAGAAGGGGTGCGTGGTGGAGGGCACGCAGGCGCAGCTGGGGCCGACGATCAGGTGACCGGGGAAGGCGGCGCGGATGCGCTGGTAGCTGCGGCGCCACAGCTCGAAGTACTGGGCCTGCGGGCGGTTCCAGAACAGGGAGAGGTTGGGCTCGTTCCAGATGTCCCACTGCACGGTGATCCCGGCGGCCCGCACGTCGTTGATCAGGCGGGTGAGGAAGGCGTCGTAGTCGGACCAGTCGCCGTTGTCGCCGGGGAAGCGCGAGATCGGATACCCGTCGGCTCCCCACAGGTCGTGCGGGAGGATGATGAACTGGCCGCCGAGCGCGATCGTCCGGCGGGCCTGGGCCAGCGTCGCGTTCCACCTGCGGTCGTAGGCGCCCGACACCCAGCCGCCCGGCGAGCCGAGTTGCGCGCCGCCGGCCCGCATGTACCGGAACTTCACGTCGCGGAAGAAGTGGTCCGCCGGTCCTGACGCGTTCTCCGTCATGCCGTAGATCCAGCCGGACGCGCGGTAGGCCGGGGCGCCGCCGGCCACGGAGAAGTCGACGCTGATGGATTCGTCCGCGGCCTGCGCCGGCGCCGGGACGGCCTGGAGGGTGACGGCGATGAGCATCGCGGCCAATGCGCGGCGTGGGGTGGTCGTCATCGTGGGTGGCTCCTTCGAGGGATGGGGGGGAGGGCCACGAAGGGAATCGATTCGGCGTACAGAGGTGCAGGCACAGCTGGGTACGTCCAAGGAGATTAGCGAATCGATTCGATCGGATCGTAGATCTCCTTTCCGAGACGTGTCAACGGCGGCGGGCGTGGCGGTTCAGGCGGGGGTGCGGTTCACCAGGACGCGGGCCAGGACGAACGTGACGGCGCCGGCCAGGACGACGGAGAGCAGGCCGACGCGCAGGCTGGTGAGGTCGGCGACGAACCCGACGAGGGGAGGCGACAGCAGGAACCCTCCGCGCAGCAGCCAGCTGACGATGGTCAGGCCGGCGCCGGCGGGCAGACCGGGCAGTTCGTCGGCGGTGTGCATGGCGGCCGGGACGAGGGTGGCGACGCCGAGCCCGGCGAGGGCGAAGCCGGCCAGCGCGGTCGGAACCGACGGCATGGCCAGGGCGGCGCCCATGCCGACCGCGGCCAGCGCCCCTCCTGAACGCACGACCGTACGCTGCCCGAAGCGGTCCACGACGCGGTCGCCGGTGAGGCGGCCGACGGTCATGGCGACCTGGAGGGCCACGACGGCCAGACCGGCGGTGGCGGCGTCGGTGCGCAGGTCGCCGCTCAGGTAGAGGGCGCCCCAGGACGCGCCGGCGTCCTCGACGAGGGTGCCGCACGCGGCCAGCACGCCGAGTGCGGCAAGCATCCGTATGGCGGCGCCGGTGAACGAGCGCCGACCGGTACTGCGGGCCGGGTGGCCGGCCTGGGCCTCGGCCGGGTGGCCGTCCTGGGCTTCGGCCGGGCGTTCGGCGTCTTCCGGGCCGGGGAGCAGGAAGCGGTAGGCGACGAGGGCGGTCGCGCTGAACAGCGTCGCGGAGATGCCCAGGTGGACCGCGAGGGGCATGTCGAGGCCGGCGGCGGCCGAGCCCATCAGGCCGCCCAGGACCGCGCCGATGCTCCACACGCCGTGCAGCGAGTTGACGATGGACCGGCCGTACAGACGTTGCACCCGCAGGCCGTGGGCGTTCTGCGCGACGTCGACGACCGCGTCGAGAGCGCCCACGACGAACAGCACGCCGCCGAACGCGACCCAGTTCGGCACAAGGGGGATGAACAGCGTCGCGACAGTGGTCACCACGATCCCCAGCGACGCCACGCGCGCGGAGCGGAAGCGGCGGATGGCGGCTCCGGCGAGCAGCCCGGCCAGCAGCGCGCCGATCGGGTGCGCGGCCAGCGCGGTGCCGAAGACGGCGTTGCTCAGGCCGAGCTCGGCCTTGATCTGCGGGTATCGCGGGACGATGTTGAAGAACACGGCGCCGTTCGTGAGGAACAGCGCGGCGACGGCGGCGCGGGCCAGGCGGGCCTGGCGGGTGGGCGTGGTGGGAGGGGCAGCGGACATCGGCGTTCCGATCGCGTAGGCGCGGTGGAGGGGATCAGCGCAGGTACCGGTGGATGGCGTGGCAAATCTGCTCCAGCGTCATCGGGTCGGTCGACAGGGCGCTGTGCAGCACGAGCCCTTCGATGAGCGCGTCGAGCTCCCGGGCGGTGGTGGCGTCGAAGTGGCGCTCCAGCGCCCGGCGGCTGCGCGCCATCCAAGCCTGGGTGACGACCCGCAGGGCCGGGTTGCGCGCGGCGGCCACATACAGCTCCACGGTGAGGACGAGGTCGTGCCGCGAGCCGAGCAGGTCGTCCGAGACGAGCGTGATGACGGCCTCGGCCGCCGCGTCGCGGTCCCTTGCGGCGCTCAGGCGCTCGTCGAAGACGCGGGCCACCGAGTCGGCGTGCCGGGTGAACGCCTCGGCGAGCACCTCGTCCAGCGACGTGAAGTGGTAGGTCATCGAGCCCAGCGGCACGTCCGCGGCGCGGGCGATCTCCCGGTGCGTCGTCCCGGCGACGCCGCGCTCGGCGATGACGGTGAGCGCCGCGTCGATCAGCCGGTCCCGCCGCCCGGGGTCGTGCCGGCGAGGCCGCCGCGGGGTGGCGGGGCCGCTCACGGCCTGCCCGGCTCGATCGTGCGGATCACGCGGGCGGGATTGCCCACCGCGACGACGTTCGCCGGGAGATCCCGGGTGACCACCGCGCCGGCGCCGACCACGGTGTTCTCCCCGATCGTGACACCGCCCAGGACGATCGCCCCGCTGCCCAGCCACACGTTGTCGCCGATGGTGATCGGCTCGGCGGCCTCCCACTTCGCCCGGCGGAGCTCCGGGTCGAGCGGGTGCGTCGGCGTCATGAGCTGCACGTAGGAGCCGATCTGCACGTCGTCGCCGATGACGATCGGCGCGACGTCCAGGGCGACGAGGCCGAAGTTGGCGAACGACCGGGCGCCGATGTGGAGGTGGCTGCCGTAGTCGACCCGCAGCGGCGGCCGGATCTCCGTGCCCTCGCCGATCGCGCCCAGCAGCTCGGTGAGCAGCCGGCGTCGTTCCCGCGGATCGCGGGCCGATGTCGCGTTGTAGGCGTCCATCAGGTCCATGGCGCGCAGGTTGTGCTCGGCCAGCTCGGGGTCGTCGGCGATGTAGAGGTCGCCGGCGAGCATCCGTTCGCGCATCGAGCGGTCATCGAAGTCGGACATCATACGTACAAGCGTACACATCCAATGTACACACGTACATATCGGCCCACTCTTCCCGTCGACCCGGACGAGATCGACCGCCTGTTCGCCCCCAACGCCGTCCAACTCGTCCGCGCAGCCCTCCCCGGCATGCCGGCCGTCGGCGACGGCGCCGCCTCGCTCCTGGCCGCCGAAGCCGCCCTCTCGGATGGTCGACTACGAGCCTGGCCCGTCCTGTTCTTCCCGCCCCTCCCGGTGCGCCGGCATCGGAGACCCGGCCGTGGACGGGAGGGCCGCGGCGATGCAGTCGAGGACGCGCTGGAGCCCGTAGCGGAGCTGGTCGTCGCGGCTCAGGTGCGGTTGGCGCGCCTCCATCACGATCTTGGTGAAGATCGGGTACTCCCCGCTCTTCACCAGCCGGTCGATGTACGGGTAGCTCCGCGCCATCCACTCCGACTCGCTGAGCCCGCTGCGGCGGAATTCCCTGGCCGAGCTGATCTCCTCGCGGACGGTGCCCTCGATGTAGCCGTTCAGCATGGCGATGAGGCCGAGGTTCTCGTCGATGGAGACGAAGGCGTCGAGCACTCCCATCAGCCGTTCGATCAAGAGCAGCTGGTTGGGGCCGAAGCTGGGGAGTGACCGTTGCACGGTGGAGATCCACGGGTGCCTCAGCCACATGGCCCGCAGTCCGTCGGCGTAGCGGGTCAGGTCGGCGCGCCAGTCGCCCGAGGTCATGCCCGTGACGTCGATCTCGCCCATCACCCGGTCGGCCATGAGCTCGACCAGGTCGTCGCGGCTCGGGACGTACCGGTAGAGGGACATCGCGCCGGCGCCGATCTCGGCGGCGATCCGCCGCATGGTGGCGGCCTCCAGCCCCTCGGCGTCGGCGATCCGGACGGCCGCCTCGGTGATCTGCGCGCGGCTGTAGACCGGTTTCGGCCCGCGGGCGGGGCGCTCGGGCCGCATCCAGATGCTCACGTACTCGGCGTCGGTCACCGTTCAACCTCCTTGTTGCGTACATAGTACCCAGTGCTTTAGCGTGACCGCCGTAACCGCGTACAAAGTACCCAGTGGAGGGGTCATGCCCGATCCGATCGTGGTCGCCGAAGGGCTGCACAAGTCCTTCGGCGACACCCATGCCCTGCGGGGTTTGAACCTGAGCGTCCCGAGAGGAACGGTCTGCGGCGTGCTGGGGCCGAACGGCGCGGGGAAGACGACCGCCGTGCGCATCCTGGCGACCTTGTCCGATCCCGACGCCGGGCACGCCCGCATCGCCGGATACGACGTCGTCCGCGAGGCCGGCAAGGTGCGCGCCAGGATCGGGCTCGCGGGCCAGTACGCCGCCGTGGACGAGCAGCTCTCCGGCCGTGGCAACCTGCGCATGTTCGGGCGCCTGTCCCATCTGTCCCGGCGCGAGGCGCACCGGCGGGCCGACGAGCTGCTCGAACGCTTCGGCCTGATGGACGCCGCCGATCGGCAGGTCGCCGGCTACTCCGGCGGCATGCGGCGCCGCCTCGACCTGATCACCAGTCTCATCCTGCGCCCCGAGGTGCTCTTCCTGGACGAGCCGACCACCGGCCTGGACCCGCGCAGCCGCGGCGAGATCTGGGACAACGTCCGCGAGCTGGTGGCGGACGGCACCACGGTGCTGCTCACCACGCAGTACCTGGACGAGGCCGACCAGCTGGCCGACGACATCGCCGTCGTCGACCACGGACAGGTGATCGCCACGGGCACACCCGACGAGCTGAAGTCCACGATCGGCGACCGCCTCGACGTCACCCTCGAAGACCCCGCCGCGATGCCCGCGGCGATGACCGTCCTGAACACCCTCACCGGCACCGATCCGACGACGACGGGCGCCGATCGGCTCAGCGTGGCCCTGCCCGGCGGCGGCCTCCGGCTCGCCGACATCGTGCGCGAACTCGACCGCGCCGGAGTCGCCGCCGCCGACGTGAGCCTGCGCCGTCCCACCCTCGACGAGGTGTTCCTGCGCCTCACCGACCGCAAGGAGTCCGTCCGATGACCGCACTCACCTCACCGCTCGGTCGCCTGCGCTGGACCCTCCTCGACGGGCTCACCCTGGTCGGCCGCGAGCTGGGACGGCTGCGGCAAGAACCCGGACAGATCATCGCCGCGCTGGTCTTCCCGGTCATCATGGTGGTGCTGTTCGGGTACGTCTTCGGCAGCGCGATCCAGGTGCCGGACGGCGGCGACTACCGCGAGTACCTCATGCCCGGCCTGTTCGCGATGGTGACCTTCCCCGCGTGGTTGGGGGTCATGACGCGGATGGCCGGCGACGCCTCCCGCGGTGTGATGGACCGGTTCCGCTCCATGCCGATGGCGCGCCTGGCGGTGCCGTTCGGGCAGACCGGCGCCGACCTGCTGACCGGCCTGCTGATGCTGGCCATCATGGTGGGCACGGGCCTGCTGGTGGGCTGGCAGCCGCACCGCGGCCTGATCCCCACGGCCCAGGCGTTCCTGCTGATGATCGTGCTGCGGTACGCGCTGAGCTGGGCGGGCGTCTATGTGGGCCTGGCGGTGAAGAACGACCAGGTCGCCGACGCGATGGTGCCGCTGGGCCTGCCGTTCACGATGCTGTCGAACGCGTTCGTGCCGACCGACGGCATGCCGGGCTGGCTGCGCTTCCTGTCCGACTGGAACCCGGTGAGCGCGCTCACCGCCGCGTCACGGGAGCTGTTCGGCAACCCGGGCGCCCCGTCCGGAAACGTGGCCTGGCCACTCGCGCATCCGGTGACCGCCGTCCTGCTCTGGTCGGCCGCGCTGCTGGTGATCTTCGTCCCGCTGTCGCTCCGCGCCTACATGCGCAGAGGACGCTGAACGCTCCAGGCATCTGCGGACCGCGTGTCCTCCTCGACCGGGGCCGGGGCCACCCGGGTCGGTTATGCCCGGTGCGGACAGCGGCGGAAGCCCATTACAGAAGGGCTTCCGCCGCCGTTGCCGAACGCTATTTCTTGAAGGCGTCCTTCGCCTTCCGGGACATATTCATCTCCTCCTGTGCGTACGAACGCACACGGTTTTCCGCTATCCAGGAACGAGTTCTTCCACTGCCCGGGCGTCAGGCGAATACACGCTTCGCAGGCCCAGGCCCTGCGAAATCGGACCTCCCTCACAGACCGAAATCGGTCCTGTCACTCCGTCCAATCCGCCAGCAGCATGGGCAACGCACGCGATAGCCCTGAGAGAGGACAAGATTGTGGGACGGACCTTCGCGGACATCAGCCCGCCGCCGGCCGGCACCGGCGTCGGTGTGGAGTCGCCCTTGAGCCTGGCTGGGCAGCGGCTGATCTCCTGGAACGACGCCATCACGTCGGGTGGTGAGCACTGATGCCGACGGCGATCCTGCTCGCCCTGGCCGCCGCCGCCCTGTACGGCGCCTCGGACTTTCTCGGTGGGCTGCTGTCGCGCCGCAGCCACTACGCGCTGGTCGGGCTTGTCGGGCAGTCCGCCGCCGCGATCGGCGGGCTGGCCGCGGCGCTTGCTGTCAGCGTCCGCCCCGACATGGGCACGATCGAATGGGGGACCGGCGGGGCGATCGGATGGGGGATCGGTGCCGGGCTCGGCGGGGCGGTCGGCACGCTGGCTCTCTACCGCGGGCTGTCCCGGGGGCGGATGAACGTGGCCGGGCCGCTGTCGGCCGTCGGCGCGGCCGGTCTGCCCATCCCGGTCCACCTGCTGTCCGGCGGTGAGTTCACCTCGCTCGCGGTTGTCGGCGTCGGCCTGGCCATCCCCGGGATCTGGCTGGTCGCCGCACAGCCGGGCCGGCGCGGCGGCGGTGGGGTGGTCGAGGGGCTGCTGGCCGGGCTCGGGTTCGCCGCCCTGTTCGTCTGCCTCGACCGGGCCGGGGACACCGCGGGCCTGTGGCCGGTGGCCGCGAGCCAACTGTCCGCCGTCGCCGTCCTGGCCGTCTTCGTGCTGGCCGGCCGCCGGAACACAGCCCGGACCATCGAATTCGGCCGGACCGTTGACGTCGACCGGCCCGCTGGAGCGGCGCGGGTCCCGTGGGCGGCGGTCTGGCCCGGCGTCCTGGGTGTGTGCTCGACCGTGCTGTACGCCTTGTCCACCCGCGAGGCGACACTCGCCGTCTCAGCCGTGATCACCTCCCTCTACCCCGCCTTCACGGTCGCCCTGGCCGCCCTGGTGCTGCGGGAGCGGACCAGCCTGACGCACGCCGCCGGGCTGCTGTTGTGCGCGGCCTCCGTCGGCGCCTTCGCCGCCGGCTGAGCCTCGCTACGCTGCGACGCGTGAGCATGGTGAACTCGACCCTGGCGCACGATCTGCTGGTGGAGCTCGACCGGACCGGCGCCACGCCGCTGCACCGGCAGATCGAGGCGGTCCTGCGCGACGGCATCCGCACGGGCCGCCTGCGCCACGGCGCCTCGCTGCCCTCCTCGCGCCGGCTCGCCACCGAGATCGGCGTCTCCCGCGGCGTCGTGGTCGAGGCCTACAACCAGCTCCTCGCCGAGGGCTACCTCACCAGTACGCCTGGCTCCTACACGCGGGTGGCCGCCGTAGGCGGGCAGTCCGCCGCCACGACCTCGCCGCCGCGGAGCGCCGCCCCGTACATCGACTTCGGGTACGGTCGCATCGACCCGGCCAGCTTCCCCCGCGAGGCCTGGCTGCGCTCGCTCAGGCGGGTGCTGACCAGCGCGCCGCACAGCCGGCTCAACTACCTCGACGGGTACGGTCTGCCCGAGCTGCGCACAGCTGTGGCCGACTACCTCAACCGCGTCCGCGGCACTTCCGCCGATCCCTCCCAGGTGCTCATCACCAGCGGATACGGGCAGGCGGCGGCGCTGATCATCGGCGTGCTCGCCGGCCGCGGCGCGCGCCGGATCGCCGTGGAGGACCCGTCGACCGACGACATCCGGCTGCTCGCGGGCCTGCACGGGCTCGACGTCGTCCCCCTGCCGGTGACCGGCGACGGCATCGAACCATCCGCTCTGGAGCGCGCGGACGCCGATCTCGTCGTCCTCACCCCTTCGCACCAGTGGCCGCTCGGCGGCGTGCTGCCGGCCCGGACGCGTACGGAGGTGGTCCGGTGGGCCCGGACCCGCGGCGCGCTCGTCCTGGAGGACGACTACGACGCCGAGTACCGCTATGACCGCGCCCCCATCGGAGCCATGCAGGGCCTCGCCGCCGACGTCGTGCTCTACGCCGGCTCGCTCAGCAAGATCCTCGCTCCTGGGCTCCGCCTGGGCTGGCTCGTGGTGCCGGCGCACCTGTCGGGCGCGATCGCCGAGGCCAAGCTGCTGGCCGATCGCGGCTCACCGGCCATCGAACAGCTCGCCTTCGCCGACTTCCTCGTACGCGGCGAACTCGACCGCCACCTGCGCCGGATGCGCCCCGTCTACCGGCGCCGCCGCGACGTCCTGCTCGCCCGGCTCGCCGAGTCCCTTCCCGGCTTCGAACCCACCGGGGTGGCGGCCGGGCTGCACCTCGTGGTCTGGCTCCCGGACGGCATGGGGGAGGAGGACGTGGTGGCGGCCGCCGCCGATCACGGCGTACGCGTCGCCGGCGTCGGGCCGTACCGGCTGGCCGGACCGGGACGCCAGGGACTGATCCTCGGCTACGGCGACCTGACCGAAGGCCGGATCACCGAAGGGGTGGAGGCACTGGCGAGCGCGGTACGCAGCCTCGGCGCCGCGTCGTTCGAGCGCTCCAGCCGCTGATCTCCGCCACCCACCCCTGGCCCATACCCACTCGCCGCGGCAACGGGCGAGCACGACAGAAGATGACCGCTTTCGGCAGGCGCAATGTCGCTCACGGTCTCTTGACGAGCCCGATGAGGTCGTTAACACTCCCGAAATGTGGGCCTGGAAAGAAGCGCGACCCCTTCGACCTGAGCCGACGTAACAGCCCCCATCGACCACGCGGACCAGCTCCAGAGGCGCAAATGTTAGCGCTACCATTCCGCGGCTCACATGCCCTCCCCATCGGATCCCGAGCGACGAAGAGGACAGTGCGATGTCAGAAATGGTGCCCAGGCGCGAGGCCCTTCGACTGGCGGTGTTGGCGGTTGCCACCCCGTCCGCGCTCGCGTTCGCGACGTCCACCGGAACGGCCCGGGCCGCGTCCCGCATGATGGCCCCGCTGCAGCAGAACGACCCCCCGGTGCCCGGCAGCTGGATCGTGAAGCCGTTCGCGAACAGCCAGGTCACGCTGGGCGCGAGCCTGTTCACCGCCAACCGGGATCGCATCCTGACCTTCCTGCGGTCCTATTCGGCCGACCGCATGCTGGCCAATTTCCGGGCCAACGCCGGTCTGGACACGCTGGGCGCGCAGCCGCCCGGCGGCTGGGACGACGCGACCGGCAATCTGCGCGGTCACTACAGCGGGCACTTCCTCAGCGCCCTCGCTCTGGCCTACGCGGGCTCGGGTGACGCCTTCTACAAGAACAAGGTCGACTACATGGTCACCGCGCTGGGCGAGTGCCAGAACGCGCTGGCCGCGAAGGTCGGGCAACCCGGCGGGCCGAGCCACCCCGGCTTCCTGGCCGCCTACCCCGAGACGCAGTTCATCCAGCTGGAGCAGTACGCGACCTATCCCACGATCTGGGCGCCGTACTACACCTGTCACATGATCATGAGAGGGCTGCTCGACGCCTACCAGTACGCCGGCAACGAGCAGGCGCTCGAGATCGTGCTGAAGATGGGCGACTGGGTTCACAGCAGGCTGGGCCACCTTCCGCGGGCCCAGCTCGACCGCATGTGGGGCATCTACATCGCCGGCGAGTACAACGGCATGAACATCGTGATGGCCGACCTCTACGCCCTCAGCGGCAAGGCGGAGTACCTCGCGACGGCCAAGTGCTTCGACAACACCGCCCTCCTCGCGGCCACCGTCGACAAGCAGGACACGCTCAACCGGAAACACGCCAACCAGCACATCCCCCAGTTCATCGGATACCTGTCCGTCTTCGACCAGAACCAGGAACGCCGTTACTTCGACGCGGCCGCGAACTTCTGGGACATGGTCGTCCCGCACCGCACGTTCACCGACGGCGGCCTGGCAGGTCCGTCCGACAACGGCGAGCTCTTCGGCGCACGCGACGTCATCGTCGGCACCCTGGGCGCCAACAACGCCGAGACCTGCTGCAACTACAACATGCTCAAGCTGAGCCGGGCCCTGTTCTTCCACACCGCCGACCCGAAATACATGCAGTATTACGAACGGGCACTCTGCGGCCAGATCCTCGCCTCCCGCCGCAACACCGACAGCACCACCAATCCGCTGCTGACCTACTTCATCCCGATGCGGGCGGGTTCGGCGCGCAGTTACGGCAACCTCGGCACCTGCTGCGGCGGCACCGGACTGGAGAGCCACACCAAGTTCCAGGACTCGATCTACTTCCGGTCCGCCGACGATTCGACGCTCTACGTGAACCTCTACATGGCCTCGGAGCTCAACTGGGCCGAGAGGGGCTTCGTGATCAGGCAGGTCACGAACTACCCGGCCGACCCCGCGGGGGTGACGACGCTGACGGTTACGGGCAACGGCCGGCTGGTGGTGAAGCTGCGGGTGCCGTACTGGGTGGAAAAGGGTTTCACGGTCCTGGTCAACGGGACCGACCAGCAGCTCGACGCCAAGCCCGGCGAGTACGTCACGCTCGACCGGCAGTGGCGGAGCGGCGACACGGTGAGGATCACGATGCCGTTCTCGTTGCGGATCGAGAAGGCGCTGGACATCCCGACCATCCAGAGCATCGCCTACGGGCCGGTGCCGATGGTGGCCAAGAGCAGCCAGACCACCTACCGCCAATTCTCCTTCTACCGGGACTTCACCCTGTCCGGGGACCTCGCGCGCGCCGTCACGTCCACCGGGCCGATGAGCTTCACGGCGAACGGCCTGCCGCTCGTCCCCCTCTACATCAACAACACCGACCGCTACCACGCCTACTTCCGGCGCGTCGAGGCGACCATCGTCTTCGGCAGGATCGACTCCGGCGTGCCCAACCGCGAGCGGGCGGATTCGGTGACGTTCCTCGACGCGGTCTGGAAGAACGCGCCCTTCGCGAGCCAGGGAGCGTTCGTGTCCACCGTGACCCGCACCGCGGAGGAGTGGGTCACGGCCGGCCTGATGACCTCGGCCCAGAAGGACACGGTGGTCTCCACGGCCACCCAGGCCAGGCTCCCCAGCTAGCGGCCGCGGGCCGCCGACGGCGAGGCGCGCACGCACGGGCAGCCGGCTCGTGAGCATCAGCCATGAACGTGTCCGGCATGCCCGATGATCTCGCGCGCGATCTTCCCGGGGACGGCGGCCGGCGCCATGTGACCGACGCCGCGCCCGGCACCGGCGCGCTCCCCATCGCGGAGGCGGTGGACATCTTGACAGCGGCGCTCAGAATCTCCTGACTGAAATGCCAAAAATCTCTTCTCCGCGGCTCCGGAATGGCCTATACCCGTGAGTACGGATGATCGGAGGTCCCCATGCGGCTGCCCGGCCGGCTCTTCCTCGTGTTCACCGCGACCGCGGTCTGCCTACCCGCGACCGGCCCGGAGCCGGCGGCGGCCGCCGTGGCCCCGACGGCCGTGATTCGCGCCGACTTCCCCGATCCGGACATCATCCAAGCCGGCTCCACCTTCTACGCCTACTCCACCAGCAGCTCGGCCGGGCGCATCCAGGTCGCCAGTGCCTCGTCCGCCACCGGCCCGTGGACCGTGCGCGGGGACGCGCTGCCCGCCAAACCGTCCTGGGCGGGAAACGGCGGGTTCTGGGCGCCCGACGTCTCCCAGCTTCCCGACGGCCGCTACCTGATGTACTTCACCGGCCCCAGCACCGCTACCGGGCGCATGTGCATCGGCGCCGCGACCTCGGCGAACCCCCTCGGCCCCTTCCAGCCGACCAGCGGTTCACCGCTCGTCTGCAACGCGGGCGAGGGCGGCGACATCGATCCGTCGAGCTTCGTCGACACCGACGGCAAGCGGTACCTGGTCTACAAGAACGACGGCAACGCCGTCGGCCGGCCCACCGTTCTGTGGCTGCAGCAGGTCGGCGCGGACGGCGTCACCTTCGTCGGCGGCCGCACCGAGCTCATCCGCAACGACCGGCCCGAGGAGGCCGGGGTGATCGAGGCTCCCGTGCTCGTCAAGCGGCCCTCCCAGTACGTGCTCTTCTACTCGGCCGGCTCCTACGCGGGGAACAGCTACTTCACCGGCTACGCCGTGTCCCGGACTCTCACGGGGCCCTACACCAAGGCGTACCGGCCGCTGATGACGACGGCCACCTTCGACGGCGCCGTTCAGGGCCCCGGCGGGACCGACGTGCTCGGGAGCCGCGTCTTCTTCCACGGCTGGGTGGGCAACGCGCGCCACATGTACACCGCGGAGCTGGGCTGGGCCAACGACTACCCGGTCGTGCGCGGCAGCCGGGTACGGTACGAGGCCGAGCGCGGCACGCTCAACCATGCCGAAGTGCGTACCGGCGCGGCCGGGGCCTCGCAGGGTGCCGTCGTGGCAAAGATCGACTATGCGGACAGCTGGGTCGACGTGCAGGTGTTCGCACCGGTCGCCGGGGCCTACACCGCGTACGTGGCCTATGCCGCCGGGTACGGCGACGCGCAGCACCTGGTGACGGTGAACGGGGGCACGCGGTTCACGCTGAGCTATCCCGACCGCGGCTGGGACAACTGGACGCAGGTGCCGGCCCAGCTCACACTGAACGCCGGGTGGAACACCCTGCGCTTCCAGTACCAGGCGCGTTGGGCGGAGCTGGACCACATCGAGATCGCCTGATCCATGCGGCCATCCGCTCATGGCTCCGCCCATCAGCCGGCGCCCATTACCGGCCCACGTACCGGTAATGGGCGTCGGGACCGCCGACCGGCGTTCTCGAGAGGCCATGACGCGAATCGGCCGCCACCCGCTCGTCGCCCGATCTACTGGGGATCTTGACCGGCTTCGGGGGCGTGTTCGAGGGTTTCCGGCGTGATCAGCTCTACCCCGTTCTCCGTCAGCGCGTCCAGAAGATCAGGCGGCGGCGTGGAGTCCGTGACGAGGAAGTCGGCGCCCCCGAGCTCGGACACCTGGGCGAAGAGCCGGCGATCGAACTTGGACGAGTCGGCCAGGATCGCCACGCGCGTCGCCCGCGAGATCATCTCTCGCATCATCGCCGCCTCGGCGAGGTTGCTCGTCGTGTATCCGGCCGCTGAAACGGCGCCGACCCCGATCAACGCCAGATCGCAGCTGATGTCCAGCTCGCTTCCGTCGGACGCCCGGAAGCTGACGGGGCCGATGGTGGCCAGCGTGAGAGTGCGGACCGCGCCGCCGAAGACGTACACGTCGCGGACGGCTGAGGGCGGCAGCGCCGGGGGCACGAGCAGACTGTTCGTCACCACGGTCAGGTCCCGATGGTTGCGCAGGTTCCGGGCCACGGCGAGAGTGGTCGTACCGCCGTTGATCATGATGATCGAACCATCTTTGACCAGCGATGCGGCAAGTACCGCGATCTTCTCCTTCTCGCGTTCTTCCATCTTGAGCCGCACGTCCACGGCCCGGTCGACCCGAGATAGAGTGGCCTGACTGACCGCTCCGCCATAGGTGCGGACCAGGACACCGTCGGCGCTGAGCTGGTCCAGGTCCCGCCGGATCGTGTCGATGGAGACGCCGAAGCGCTCTGCGAGTGCGCTGACCGTGACCTGCCCGGCCTCCGTGACGTATGCCGCCAGCTGGGCCTTACGTCCTGCGGGTAGACGACGCTGCCGGTCGTCTTCGTCAAGGGTCACTGACCCTCCCATCTCTGCGGTAGTTGCGTTACTGATCAACGCAACAGAGGGGTGATACAGGCCTAGAACTGCAGACTACCGCATAACGCTGCTCTTATCAGGCGAGATGCCGTCAGCTTCGAGCGTTCCGGCGCTGGAAGTCTCACGCATCAGCACGCTCCTTCCGCTTGTGTGCCGGACTGTGCGGTTTCTAGCGTGTTTTTGCGTTACTAGGTCTTGTGAGGTGGCGACACGCGTTGTTAATGTGGCGGAAACCGGCAGAGACCGGTAACACCTGTACAGCAAGGAGGTCGCGATGACCGGAGGCAGCACCCGGTTGCAGGGCCGGACGAGGCGACTACTCGGGGTGATGGCGGTGGCGATGATCGGCGCCACGGCCGTGGGATGCGGTTCCGGCTCGGGAGCGAGCGCGGGATCGAGCGGTGACGGGACCGTCACTCTGGAGTTTGCGCAGTGGTGGGCGCCGGAGCTGCCGGCGGGATCGTTCGACAAGCTTATGTCGGAATTCACGGCGCAGAACCCGAAGATCAAGGTCAAGCTGTTGAGCGGCCCGTACGCGTCCACGAAGCAGCAGTTGGTGGCCGGAGCGGCGTCGAGGACGCTGCCTGACGTCGTCGGCCTCGACGGCGCATGGGTGAGCGACTTCGCCAAGCAGGGCGCCATCGCCGACCTGTCCGCGCTCATGGCGGCCGCGAAGTACGACTCGAGCCAGCTCGCGAGCCAGATCCAGATCAAGGGGAAGACCTACATGATCCCCGTGGTCAACTTCGTCTACCCCCTGTTCGTCAACAACGATCTGCTCGCGAAGGCGGGGGTCAAGACGCCTCCGAGCACGCGCACGGAGTTCTTGGAGGCGGCCAAGAAGGTCAGCGCGCTCGGCGGCAACGTCAAGGGCTGGGCCCTGCCGCTCGACACCGCCGTTCCCAACGGCGTCCAGAACGACGTGATGTCATGGCTGTGGGCATCGGGCGGCAGCATGCTCACCAAGGACGGGAAGCCCGACCTGACCGGCCCCGGCGTCAAGAGCACCGTGGAGTACGTCAAGAGCCTGAACGACGCCGGCGTCATCGCGCCCGGAGCGCTGACCATGAAAGAGCAGGACAAGGTCGAGAAGTTCTCCACCGGCCAGGTCGGCATGGTGATCGATTCCTTGGCGCACATCGGGCTGATCAAGAAGAACAATCCGAAGCTGGACTTCACGGTGGTGCCGATCCCGGCCGAGGACGCCTACACCGGCAAGCGCGGCATCCCGTACGCGTCCTGGGGCATCGGCGTCGCCGAGTCCTCGGAGCACAAGGCCGAGGCGTTCAAGCTGGTCCAGTTCTTGATGGACAAGAAGGCGAACGCGCAGCTGAGCACGTTGGCGAACGGCTTCCCCGGCAACAAGACGGCCGAGCCTGACTTCAGCACGAGTGACCCGCTGTTCAAGACGGCCTTCGACATCTACAAGGCGGGCTATCCCGCCAACGAGTTCGTGGGGCTGCCGAAGTCCGAAGACCTCATGCGCAGCTTCGATGAGCAGCTGCAGCTCGCGCTCACCGGCAAGCAGAGCGTCGACGACGCCCTCAACAAGGCGCAACAGGCCTGGGCACCGGTGCTCTGACCTTCCGTACTTCGTGGGCCGCGCCGACCGTGCGGCGCGGCCCCCGAACCAAGGAGACATCGATGGAAACCGCGAAACTCGATCCGGCGGCCTCCCCGGGAGCCGCAAAATCGGCATCGGAATCCTCTGCGGGCCGACGGAGAAGGACGCGGCCTTTCCCCGTGCAGGGTGTCGTCCCGTACGGCTACCTCTCGCCGACGCTGATATTGATCTTTGTACTGATGATCATCCCCATCGCGATGGTGGTCAGCTACTCGTTCAAGGACAACGTGATCGTCGAGCAGAATCCGGTCTTCGCCGGGCTCGCCAACTACACCACGGTGCTCACCGATCCCGACTTCCTGGCGGCGCTGAAGAACACGTTCATCTTCATCACCGTGAGCACCGTCGCTCACCTCGGCCTGGGACTGGCCTTCGCGACGATGCTCAACACCCCGTTGCTGGGCGGAGTGACGAAAGCCATCTTCCGCATCGTCTACATCCTGCCCTGGCTGTTCACGGTCGCCGTGATCGCGGTCATCTGGCGGCTCATGCTGGACCCGTCCGGGGTGGTCAACTACATCCTGACCACGATCGGCGTGATGCGCGAGGAAGTGACCTGGCTCTCCGAGCCGAACACAGCGCTCTGGGCGTTGACATTCATCAACATCTGGGCCGGCTTCCCGTTCTTCATGATCAGCATCCTCGCCGGGTTGCAGGGAATCTCGCCGGTTCTGTACGAGGCGGCCTCCGTCGACGGCGCGAGCACGTTCCGCCAGTTTCGCAACGTGACGCTTCCACAGCTGAAACCGGTGCTCCTCAGCATGGCCGTGCTCGATCTCATCTGGACCTCCCAGCAGTTCGCCCTCATCTGGATGACCACCGGTGGTGGCCCGCTGAATGCCACCGAGATGCTCAGCACGTACACCTACAAGCAGGCCTTCAGCAGCTACGAGTTCGCCACCGCGTCCGCCGCCGCCGTCATAGTCCTGCTGCTCACGATGATTCTGGCCTTCTTCTACGTTCGCCTGCAAAAGGAGAGGTGATCACCGTGCTCACCCGCAAAAGGCGGCGCCTCGGCGCGAAGATCGCCGTGCTCGCAGGCTTGTGCGTCGGCGCGGCCTTCGCCGGCCTTCCGGTCGTGTGGATGCTGTCGACGTCGTTCAAGACCAACGGGGAAGTCTTCCAGGTTCCGCCACGGCTGATCACCGAGAACTTCTCGTTCGACGCCTACAAAGTGATCCTGGCCGACGCGACCCAGTTGAGGTTTTTCATCAACAGTTACATCGTCGCGCTGTCGGTGACCGTGCTGACATTGTTCGTGGCGATTCTCGCGGCGTATGGATTCAGTCGCTACAACTTCCCGCTGAAGCGATCCGTCAACGCCGTGATCGTCACCGTCCAGGCTGTGCCGCCCATCACCCTCGTCATTCCCTACTTCGGTCTCGTGGTGGCGCTCGGTCTGTACAATACTTATCCGGGGCTCATCCTCACGCATATGGTGTTCACCTTGCCCTATGCGATTATCATGATGACCGCGTACTTCAACACCCTGCCGCGAGAACTGGATGAATCCGTCAAGGTGGACGGGGCGTCGAGCTGGACGGCTCTCTGGCGGATCCTGGTGCCCATTTCGGTGCCCGGGCTGGTCGCCGTCGGCGTCTACACCTTCATGATCTCGTGGAACGAATACCTGTTCGCGTTGACCCTCACCCGTACCGACGACATGCGAACCGTTCCCATCGGCATCCAGCTCCTGATGGGCCAGCACTCCTACGAGTGGAACCAGATGATGGCCATGAGCATCCTGGGGTCCATCCCGGTGCTCGTGTTGTTCCTCCTCTTCCAGCGGCGATTCATCGGCGGCCTCACCTCCGGCGCGGTCAAGTCCTGAAACGTCGTCCCCGTCCCGAGTGACAATCAACCAATCAGAAGGAGAAATACCGCAATGCTGACGACCGGCAAGGTGCTCTTGGCTGTCGCGAATGAAAGAAACTTCGCCGTGCCCGCCTTCAACATCAGTGACTACGCCATGTTCAACGGCATCGTGGACATCAGCGAGGAGAAGAACGCGCCGCTTTTCATCGGGATCCACCCCGACGAGGTGCGGCACATCGGTGTGGACGTGATCGCCGCGATGACCCAGCGGGCCCATCGCTCGTCCGTCCCGATCGCGATTCACTGGGACCACGGCGCGACCTATCAGGAGATGCTGACCGCGATCCGGATCGGCTTCACCTCGGTGATGATCGACGCCTCGATGAAGTCGTTCGAGGAGAACATCGCGATCTCCAAGAAGGTCACGGAAACCGCGCACGCCGTCGGCCTGTCGGTCGAGGCGGAGCTGGGGACGATCGGCAAGACCGACAGCGAGGCCGAAGACGGCAGCGACGCGATCATCTACACCGACCCGGCGGACGCCGTGACCTTCGTGCAGGCGACGGGGGTGGACAGCCTCGCGGTGGCCATCGGCACCTATCACGGCCTCTACCCGAAGACCCTGAAGCCGGAGCTCAAGCTCGACCTGCTGAAGGAGATCAAGGACCGGGTCAAGATCCCCCTCGTGCTGCACGGCGGCTCGGGCAATCCCGACGACGAGATCGCGGAGTCGGTCAAGCTCGGCATCAACAAGATCAATATCTCCAGTGACATCAAGGCCGCCTACCACATGAAGATGCGCGAGGTCCTGGCCGATGAGGGCCTGCGCGAGCCCAACTCCATCCAGCCGCCGTGCATCGATGCGATGAAGGTGGTGGCCGGGCAGAAGATCGACCTCTTCGAAGCGGCCGGCAAGGCGTCTCTCTACTGACATGACCAGCCGTGTGGTCCTGGGCTTGGGGGGATGCGTCGACTACGAACTCAAGCTGTCCTCGTCGACCTTGGAGCAACTGGTCGGCGAGTATCAGATCCGCGATGCCGAGCTGACGTCGTCGGTCACCGTGACCAACGAGCGTGAGCTGGTCATCTCGATTCTCACCTACCTCAAAAAGGGCGGAGGAGGCGAGCACTTCGTCGCCTCCTCCGAATGCCTGAACGCGTTCGCCGGGCGGTTCCCCAAACGAACGACTCTGGGCGGGACCTCCGTTCGAGCGGCGATGGAGATGAGCCGGCTCGGCGTACCGTCCACCCTGCACCTGGTCAGCCTCAACGACATCGTCCGCCGCCTGCTGCCGGCAAGCTGCGACTACATCTGTAGCGGCGACCAGGACACCCTTTATCCGCACCTGATCGTGCAGTACGACCAGGGCATGCGGGTTCGGGCAGGTGACATCGACATCCGTGCGCCGTTTCCGAACAGATTGATCTACGTCAACGACCCGGACAACGAGTCCATGCTGCTGAGTGATGAGCTGGGCTCGTTGCTCGGCGACGCACGGGTCTTTCTGATCTCGGGCTTCAACGCGATACGGGACCGGCGAACTCTCGACCGGCGTCTTTCCGCGCTGCGAAGCCACATGCGGCAACTGCCGGCCGAGGCGGTCGTCTACTACGAGGATGCCGGCTTCCACGAGCCGGGCCTCAACCAACGGGTCCGCGACGCGCTTCTGGACGTCATCGACGTTTACGGACTGAACGAAGACGAGATGCAGTCGCACCTGGGCTACGCCGTCAACCTGCTCTCCGTGACGGAGGTGGCGCGTGCCCTCGAATCGCTGCAGGCTCTCATCCCCGTGAAGACTCTGGTGGTGCACACCAAGTACTGGTCGGCGGCATTCGGCGAGAGAGCCGGCGAGTACGCGGAGCCACTGAACGAGGGCATCGTGATCGCCAGCACCCGCTACAGCCACGGCGATGCGTACACGGATCACCAGTACGAACTCATGCAGAACCGGCCGAGGCGAACGGAGGCGGTGGAGTTCGCCGCGGCTCTGGAACGCCGAATGGGCGGGGTTGTTCGTTGCCTGCCCGGCTTCGAGCTTGACGTCGCCGCGCCCACGACCATCGGGCTCGGCGACGCGTTCGTCGGCGGTTTCCTCGCCGCGGTCTCCCTGGGCGGTTCAAGCGGTCGGAGCATGTCCGCGTCAAGCGTCAGACGCCGACGGCCATGACCTCCAGCTGAACGTTGTCGATGTCCCGGAAGGCGATCCGGTGGTCGTGGATCCGGCCTGGGGCGACGGAGCCTGCCGGCAGTGCCATGAGGGCAACGAGCAACTCTGCACAGGGGGAAGGCTCGGAGGGGGCCGCACGGTCGTCGTCAGCGGGCTCGGCGGCTACGGCGTGCAGTACGCGAAGCCGCTCGGCGGCGTCCGGCGGGCGTCGGAAGGTCGCCGCCTGGCCCACGAGCAGGCCGTCGCCGTCCACCAGGTTCCACACCGTCACGTCCTCGATCCAGAACCGGCGGCCGGACTTGGCGATGCGCCGTCCCCGGTAACCGGTCGCGAAGCCGTCCCGGCGCACGGCGTCCAGGAGCGCCTGGCGGTCCTCCCGCCGGTCCGGCTCCGCCGAGAGCCGGGAGGGCAGGCCGACGAACTCCGCCCGGTCGTACTCGAAGCATCGCTGGGCGGTGACGTTCGCGTAGGTGAAGCGGGGGTCGTCCGCCCCGTCGTGCGCCAGCACGCCGAAGGGTGCCTCCTCCAGCCACTGCGCCGTGGCCTCGGGGCCTACCGGCGGGGTGCCGACGAAGCGCAGGTGGGAGCGCGCCGGCAGGTCGTTCTTTTGCCGCGTCGGAGAGGATCTTGCGCCCAATGTCACCCGGGCGTACTTGACAAGAACTGGACGGAAAGTGGAATCCCGCGCTTTCCATTCAGTGGCACGGAAATGAGAGAAGAGTTTGTTGACGGCGACTGGACTTTTAATGAATTCGCCGCTGATTCCGTAGGCGTGACCGGCCGTGTGTCATTCATCACAGGTCTAATGTGAATTTGTACGCAGAGGGCCCACTATCGTCATCCCTACCGTCTGTGGAGGTGAAAGTGCCGCACGGGGCTACCAAGAAAGAAGAGTCGCAATGAACGAATTAACGAAGGTGGGCAGAGGTCGAATGTCGTGGCCGCGCGTGCTCGCGGGCGCGACGGCGGCAGGGGCGGTAGCCGTGGTGGTCGCCGGCTCGGTGGTCGCCACCCCCGCGGCCGCCGCGTCCCAGACCGCCGGGGTGACCGCGCACAGCCAGACGACCAGCTCGCCCAAGTACTACTTCGCCGCCGGACTCCTCGGCCGGAACGAGGTGCCCGAACGGGGCAAGAAGGTCAACGACCCCAACGGCGTGGCCGTCGCCAAGTTCCGCATCAGCGGCGACCGCTTCTCCTTCTTCGTCCAGTGGAGGAACACCGGCAGGCCGACCGCCTTCCACATCCACCGGGGCAAGGCGGGCGTGAACGGCCCCGTCGTCATCGACCTGCTGTCCAACGGCCGCGTTCGCGGCAACACCGCTTCCGGCTCCGTTCGCGTCAAGAGCAGCCTGCTCAGGGACATCAAGAACAAGCCCAAGAACTGGTACGCCAACCTGCACACTTCCCAGTTCCCCGATGGCGCGGTCCGCGGCCAGCTCCACAAGGGCGGCCGCTGGTAGACCGATCTCCGCGAGGTGAAGCCCGTGTGGGCCGGCGTCCTGAGGGCTCGGGAAGGCCGGCTCGCACCCACGTTTCAGACGTCGATGGCGACGACTTCGAGCCGGATGTTGTCGATGTCGCGGAAGACGATCGTCGAGCAGACGAACGGCTTCGTCTGCCGCTGAATGCCGGAATGCGAGACTCTGATGCAGTCGAGCCAGTTCGCCCAGGCCTCCAACCCCGCGCGTCCTTCGACCCGCAGGGAGATGTGGTCGAGACCGGTGTGGACCTCGTCGAACTCCTCGTCCTGGTCGGCCTCGTGGTGATGCGGCCCGATGACCAGGTGCGCGTATCCGGTCCATACACGGCCGTAGTGCGGCAGGTCGCCGTCCACCAACGTGGCCTTGCGAAGGTAGGCAGGGCCTCTTGACGACGAGTGGATACGCGTGCGTGGGAAACGGGGGTCGATGATCCGCCTTGGACCGGCTCGGGAACGGATCCAGTGAACCTTCAGTCTTCATCAAGTGATCCTGCGTAACTTCACGGGAACAGCGCTGATCCGCTATGACGAGGCGCGCGAGGGGCCACAGAGCCTGACCAACCTGTGACATATCGCCGCACGGAACCACCACACTCGCCCGAAAGGAGGGCTCCCTGTGCTCAACAGTGCCTATCGAGCGCAGTGCGAAGCCGAGGAAGCGCGCCACACGCGGGACTGCGACAGCAGGAACACGAAGCTCACTCTGCTCGCTCTCGCGCTCGGCACCTTCGCCATCGGCACGGGTGAATTCGGCAGCAACGGCATCATCCAGCTCTTCGCCGCGGACATGGGCATCTCGATCCCGCAGGCGACGTACGCCGTGACCGCCTACGCGGTCGGCGTCATGATCGGGTCCCCTGTCATCACGATCGTGGCCGCCCGGCTGAACCGCAAGCAGTTACTCCTGGCACTCATCCTTCTCTTCATCGTCGGGAACCTGCTGTCGGCGCTGTCCGCGAACGTCGGCATGCTGATCGTGGCCCGGTTCATCACCGGCACGGTGCAAGGCGCCTACTTCGGTGCCGGCGCCGTCGTCGCCGCCTACGTCTATGGTCCGGGCAAGGGCGGAAAGGCGTTCGCGACCGTCATGGCCGGCCTGACCATCGCGACGATCGTCGGCTCGCCCCTCGGCACCTTCGTCGGACAGCAGGCCGGCTGGCAGGCGCTGTACGTCGTGGTCGCGGTGATCGGCCTGGCCGCCGGTGCCGCCATCCTCCTCTGGGTGCCCACCACCTCCGACCTCGACGGCGGGCCCATCGCGCAAGAGCTGGGCGCCCTGCGCCGCCCGATGGTCTGGGTGATCATGGCCGTCGCCGCGCTCGGCATTTCCAGCATCTTCGCCGTCTACACCTTCATCGGTCCCTATGTCACGGACGCGGCACGGGCCGATGAATCGCTGATCCCCGTGGCGCTCGCCGTGTTCGGCGTCGGCATGGCGGTGGGTAACCAGGTCGGTGGCCGCCTTGCTGACCGCTATGCGTACCGGGGCCTCGTCCTGGGCTACGGGAGCGTCCTGCTGTTCCTCATCGCGATCGCCGCAACAGGCGAAACGATCTGGCTGCTCATGCCTGCCCTTTTCGGAGTCGGCGCGACCATGATGCTCGCCATCCCGACGATTCAGGTGCTGCTCACCAAGAACGCCCCCGAGGCGCCCACCTTGATGGGGGCGCTCAACCTCGCATCGCTCAACCTGGCCAACGCGCTGGGAGCCGTCGGTGGCTCGATCACGCTCGGCGCGGGCCTCGGCACCCTCTCGACGGCATGGGCGGGCCTGGTGCTGACAGTCGCCGGTCTCCTCCTGTTCGCCGTCACTGTCCGTCATGCGGTGCCGCCGCGGCGCGTCGAGACGACTGCGGCGGCGGCCTGAACCGCTCGAACGTCCCTGTGTGTCTTGCCCACGTGCACGCGATGCAGGTGAAGCCTCTGCGTGCCTGATCAGCGCTTTTGCTCAGAGATGCGGCATAGTTCCTGCGGCGCGGCGTGGCACGGCACTGTCGGCTCCTGGGGCAGCCGCGATGGCATACCGCTTCGCGAGGACGGGTGTACCTCTGCTTCGGAAGTCTTCGCGGGGCGCTGGACCTGCCGGGCGCGAGACCTGATCCGGCGGCACGACCTATGCCACGGAGCAGTCGCGAAAGTGCTGGCGTCGCGTACCGAATCCAAGGTGATGCAACGTGACCGGCCTTCGACGCGTCGTCCACGCCTGACATGCGGATGTGTGCGCCACCGGATCTCAGGGACAGTGATGTCTGTCGCTGTCCCTGATCAGCAGGACGCCGTTATCGGCCCTGCAGTACTCTCTCAGCGTTTGATCTTGAGGGTAGGCGCGAGCGCCGTCTACAGCGGCGACGGCCGGCGGTCGAGTGCGGCCAAGGCTGGTCAAAACCTGGAGGAGAACAGGAATGCGAAGAACCTGGCCAGTGGCGTTGGTGGCCCTAGCCACGGTTGTCATGGGCGGCGCGACGCCGGCGAGTGGCGACGCGGTCGATTCGGCAGCCGATTCGACGACGGCAACGGCAACGGCAGCGGTCTGCGGCAGCTCGTCGCTGAACGGCCCGACCACACCGCCCTCCGGCGCGGTCGTGGTCCCTGCGGGCGACAACAGCGGCGTGAACTTACGCCAGGCGAACACCACGTACTACTTCGAGACCGGCACACACACGCTGGGCACCGACCAGTACGCCCAGATCATGCCCGGCAACGGCGCGACGTTCATCGGCGCGCCCGGCGCGGTACTGGACGGGCAGCGGCTGAACCGGTACGCGTTCACTCAGCAGGCGACCGGCGTCACGATCCGGTACCTGACCATCACCGGATTCGTCGCGCCGCGCGATCAGGGTGTGGTCAACCACGACTCCGGCGACGGCTGGGTCGTGGAGCACAACACGATCCGCGACAACTCCGGCGCGGGGCTGATGGCCGGGGCCACGAACAAGATCCGTGGCAACTGCCTCAAGGACAACGGGCAGTACGGCCTGAACGCGTACAAGGCCGGCAACACCATCACCGGCCTGGTTGTGGCGGACAACGAGTTCACCGGCAACAACACCGAGGACTGGGAGCACCAGGAACCTGGGTGCGGATGTACCGGTGGCATGAAGTTCTGGGCGGTGAACGGTGCCGACGTGACCGGCAACTGGGTTCACGGCAACCACGGGCCGGGGGTCTGGGCGGACACCAACAACAACGACTTCCTCATCGAGGACAACCTCATCGAGGACAACGAGTCGCTCGCGATCTTCTACGAGATCAGCTACAACGTCGTGATCCGGAACAACACCATCCGCCGCAACGCCTGGGCCTCCGGTGCCGAGCGGGCAGCGAAGGGCGACCCGTTCCCCGAAGCGGCGATCTACCTGTCCGAGGCGGATGGTGAGCCCCGCGTGCCAGCGCGGACCAGCAAGATCGAGATCACCGGCAACCGGCTCGAGAACAACTGGGGCGGGATCACCGCGTGGGCGAACGCCGACCGGTTCTGCAACAGCCCGGCCTCGACGACCGGCGACTGCACGCTGATCGTCGGACCGACCAACACCTCACAGTGCTCGGCTCCCGCCATCGCCAGCGAGCCGCTCTACACCAACTGCCGCTGGTGGACGAAGAACGTCGACATCCACCACAACACGTTCGCCTTCGACCCCAGTGCCGTCAACGGCGGCTGCCCGACGCAGTACTGCGGGCACATGGCCCTGCTGTCCAACTGGGGTACGTACCCGGACTGGTCGCCGTACAAGGGCGCCGTGATCCAGCAGTCGATCGTCCACGACTCGCACAACTCCTGGCACGACAACACCTACACAGGACCGTGGCAGTTCAGGGTCACCGACATGGGCAATCGCATCGTGCCCGGGCTGTGGGTCGGCCCCCAGTACGGCCAGGACGCCGGCAGCACGTTCGACGGCGGCACGCCCGTCCCGCCGGCGATCGCCGAGCAGGACTTCGAGTCCGGCTCGACGACCTCGCCCTACGCCCCGTGGTACGGGGCCAGCCTGGCGCACCAGACCGGCGGCGCGCATGGTGGCACGGGCTCGCTCCAGATGACCAGCGCCCAGGCGTCCGGCAGCGCGGTGGCGCTTGACAACTTCCCCGGATACAGCGGTGTGGTCGCCGGTACGAGCTACCAGGTGTCGCTGTGGTACCGGGAGGCCGTGGCGACCATGCCTGCCGTCACGTGGAATGTGCGGTGGCGCGACGAGTCCGGCACGGTGCTGCGTACCGACGCCATCTCCCTGGCCCAGAAGACCGCCTGGACCGAAGCAGCCGGCACGTTCACCGCGCCCGCGGGCACGACCCGCGTCGACTGGACCTTTGTCTGGAACGCGAGCACCGCCGGACCCGCGTTCCAGATCGATGATGTGGCAATCCGTCCCGGGAAGCTTTAGCAAAAGACCCGGTGACGGCGCTCCGCCCGCCTTCCTGGGAAAGAGCGGCTGTAATACGGAACCCTGTGTTACAGCCGCTCTGATGGGAGAATCCAGGATGTGGGCATCGGCGCATCCAGGCCTCGGTCTTGGATACAAGCCGGGGGAGGGGACGGTCCGCCGGGTCCTGGCGGCGGCGGGGTTTGGGCCTGCGCCGCGCCGGGCCTCACCGACGTGGCGCCGGTTCCTCATTTCCCAAGCCAGGCCGCAGACGGCGCTTCGCCTCTCTGTTCGAGCCGTGATATCGACCGCCTCGGCCGGATTTCCGGAATCCTGGCGTGCGACTTTCTCCATGTCGACGAACCGCTCGGCTACGCGTTCGCCCGTGGCGAGCGCCGCGGAGTCTTCAGGACGCGCACGTCCCGCGCCGGCGAGCACCTCGTCGAATTCAATACGTACAGGCGCTCGAGGACATACGAAACCGAAGGCCAGCGCTACGCGGCGGGCGGGCGTCGTTCAGTAATTCGTTCAGCAGACCGGAAGGGGATCTGTCTCGCTGGAGATCCAGCTGTCCATCACGTATCCCCATCGGCCGGTGACATCGCCATTGGTCCACTCCCACCGGTTGGGGTGAGGGCCGTTGTTGTTGCGGTTGCCTTCGGCCCGGCAGGCGAAGACGCTGGGGTTGCTCCGGAGGTAATCGATGATGTTGGTGGTGCCGGCCTCGTAGATAGGCGCTGACGTTCTATTGCTGCACCACCATCTGTTCTCTCTGTTCCAGCACAGGTCGGCCAGAGTCGTTGAGGAATCGGTGGACGGACCGCTGGTCGCTGGAGTGGACACGCGCGTCGGGGCAGGGGGTGCGACCGGGGACCGGGGGTCAGCAGAGGCGGGGAAAGTGCTGAGCAACAGACCAGCCGCTGCCAGGGCTGACACGGCGATGATGCGACGTGGACGCATGGCGTTCTCCTTTGGAAAGAGTGGTCGTGAAACCGTCTGAGAGGTCACGAACCGCGTAGGCCCCTGTATCTTCCGTTCAGGCTGAGGTGTTCACGATCAGCGGGAATTTGCCGAACGCTCCGCCTCCTTGCTTTCTCGCCTTTCTGTCGTGAACTCTCAGCAGTAAAGTTAGGGCAGACCCCTTTCTTGCCCCTGTCGTATCCCTGTCGCGTCACTTTTATGAAGCAGTCCGATCGATGAATGCCGCCCAAAATTTCGGGCACCGTCACCCGCCAATCCGGCCGCGTTCTGCCGGTGGCTGTCCGATCTGTTCGGCGCATGTGGGTGCCCGAAAGTTGGGGGTTCGGCGTTCCGGTTGCCGGCGGGCATGATCGCTTATCACCGCGCTGCGGTTGCTCTATCTGATCTTCGTCCGGCTCGCGGGTCGGGCGGTGCGTGGCTGCCGTCTTCAGCGGGTCGTCGGTGGTTGTTCGTGCGGCCGGGCACGCTGCTGCGCCGGCACGCCGATCTGGTCTGGCGGCGCTGAATCTTCAAGCGCCGCAGCCAGGGTCGGCCTCTCACCCGCGCCTCCATCCGGGCCTTGGCGCTTCGTCTGGCCCGGGAGAGTCCGCTCAGGCCCGCGATCTCCTGCTCGGCCTCGGCGGACGAGCGGAGACCTTCCGCTTCCTCATCCGTGATCGGGACGCCAAGTTCACCGCCGTCTTCGATGAGGTGTTCGCCGCTGTGGGCATCATGGTGCTGAAGACTCCGCCGCGGACCCCGAGGGCGGTGACGGGCTCAGTCCAGCCAGCGGCCGACGCCACGCACGGTGACCTCAAGCAGCTCTGCCGGATTCGCCGGATCGGGATAGTAGATGATCATGGTCGTGCCGGCCGGAAGCAACATCTTGATGGCTTGGACGCACCCGGCCACGACCTGTCGCTGCTGGTCGAGTGCGGTGCCGTTGATCGGCACCGCGTCACAGACACCGCCACGGTTGTTCATGACCAGCCGGAGCGTGTTCTCGCGTAGCTTCACCTCCCGCGTGGCGACGCGATAGGCGAGCTGTGTCTCGAGGTGCCATGCCGGTGGCGCCATGGGCAGCCCGAACTCCTGCCTGTACAGCAGGCCGAGACGGTCTTCGAGGGCCGCCAGGTCGTCGTGCAGCCCGCTTTCGACCGTATAGTTCGCCCATTTCTGGAGATCATCGATCGGTGGCAGGCTCGCGATCGGCAGTCCGCTCGCATCGAGCACCCGCCCGGACTCGTCGACGATGTAGCCCTGGTTGTTCAGCAGCTTGATCGACTCGCTCACGTTCTTCAGCTGTTGCGCGGTATCCGCGTACGGGCACTGCCCGCCGTCCTGAACGCATCCGATCGGAAGGATGCGCAGGAGTGACGTCGCCAGGTCGGACTCGTGAATCGCCGAGAGAATGGTCCGGTCGGACAGGTGCTCGCGCAGGTACATCGTTCCCCATTCCGAGTTGTACTCGGCGAACCGAAGCTCCTCCGGGACGAGCGACTCCACGAAGGTGCCCTTCCACTCGCTCGCATACTTGTTCCAGTCGGGATCTTCGGACAGGTCCAGGGCGCCGGTGATGCAGTCCGAGAACTTCTTCCCCCCGGTCACGACGCCTCCCTTGGCGGCGTTCTTGCACTTGTTCGCCAACGACCATTGGGAGGCGCCGTTGAGCAGGTCCAGTCCGGTCAGGGCCATGTACTCCTCGGCGAGGCGATGGGTTTCGGTCTCCCGGTCGGAGATCCCCCTTGCCGCGAAGGTGAAGAGCGGGCTCAGGACGACGGACATGCAGGCGTCCAGGGCCTTGCCGACGAACTGGTTCCTGCAGTGCTGGATCCGTTCCTGGGCGTAGCCGTCCGGGTCGTGGAGTGGCCCCTTGGGATCGTTGAGAATCTTTTCGACGTAGGCGTTGCAGTCGTTGTATCCGGGCAGGCCGTCCTCGGGCCCCCACTTGCAGTGTCCGTACCACTCGGCCTTGAGTTCGTTCAGCCGGGCCTTGGCCTCTTCCCGATAGTCTTCGAAGACCTCGGCAGCGATGCGAGCCGCTTCTGACGCGCTCTGGCCGGCCAGGATCTGCGCCTTGTACGCGGTGTCGTAGGCGGCGAAGGCGCTTGCCGCGTCCTTTGCCGCCGAAGCAGCCGAGGCGCGTGCCCAGCGGGCCGAGAGGGACGCCTTCCCGGCCGACTGCTGGGCCTGCTTGGTCGCGGCGGCGGCGGTGCGAACGGCCTGCGCGGCTCGTTCGGCGGACGCGGCGGCGTCGCGGGCTTGGGCGACGGCCTCGGTCGCGTACGTCCGCGCCTGGTCGGCGGCCTTGCCGGCGTCGTCCGCGTAACCGATGGCCTCCTCCGCCGCACCGCGGGCCTCTGCCGCCGCGGCCTGCGCGGTGCGCGCGAACTCGACGGCGCGCTCCGCGATCTGCGAGGTCTCGATCATCAAGGAGGTGGCGATGTAGTTGTGCGTGGCCGTCGCGTAGTCGCGTTCGGCCGCACGGTGCCGATCCACCTCCAGGAACTCGACCTGCATCGCCGTCGTGCCGGCGAGCGCGATCTGGGCGCCGTTCCGCACCTCGGTGCCGTAGGAGTCATCCCCGGCGATCGCGCCGACCCTCGACCGGATGTCGATCGTGTACGTGGTGTTGTGCGTCACCTCCAGGAACTTCTCGAGCGCGTCCGGATCGTCCGAGCGCAGGGCGGTGTTCGCCGCTTTCTCGGTCTCGGTGTTGCCGGCGCTGCGGGCGTCGGCGAGGATCCGCCCGACCTGCTCCCGCTGTTCGGCGGCTCGCTCGGGGTAGTCCGGGTCGTTGAGGAACGCGATGACGCCGGGCCACCCGCCGTCGAGAGTGTGCTGGGCGGCGGCTCTCATGGCCGGGGTGCCGGTGACCATGAGACCGGTCAGCGTTGTGCGGTCGTCCTGCTCCTCGGCGGCTGCGAGCCCGCTCCTGACGAACTGGAGGACGAGGACGTCATCGTCCTCGCCGAGAGCGGACATGGCCGCCGAACTGCTCCACGTACCGGGCACGGTCGCGAAGTACCGGGCCACTTCCCGCGCCTTGCCGACCGCCAGTGCGGGATCGGTCCGCGTGTCGGCGGCCTCGGCGATCAGCGCATCGATCTGCGGAGTGTGATAGCGGCCCATCGGCACTCCGAAGCCGCGAGCGTCCTGCAACTTGGCCTTGGCGGCTTCCGCACTGATGTGCCGGGCGAAGGACAACTCGAGCTCGAGCTCGTTCTTGAGCCGTTCGGCGTCTGCCTCGCGCGCCGACTTGTAGACGGCTTGGGCCGTCTCGGCCGCCTGCAACGCGTCCTCCGCCGCACGGTAGGCATTGTTCGCGTGCTGCGTCGCCAGCTCGGCCGCGTTGACGGCGCTGCCCGCATGCTGGGCCGCGCTTGCCGCGGCGCTGGCCGCCGCCTCCGCATAGGACACCGCTCGCGTCGCGGCATCTCGCGCCTTGCCGGCCGCGTCCTGGGCGATGTCCGCTTGACGCACCGTTTCCGCGGTGGCGCGCTTCGCCCGTTCCGCGCTCGCTCCCGCCCGCGCGGCCGCGGCGAACGCGGCCCGCGCCTCGGCGCTGGCTGCCCCCGCATAACGGCCGGCGGCCTCGGCCGCGCGTCCGGCGGCCTCGGTGTTCGCCCGCGCCGAATCGGCGGCGGCGACCGCGGCGTATGCCTGCTGCGTCACGGCGGTGATCTGGTTGATGGGCGAGATCCAGGCGGAGATCTGCGGGCCGATCTGCTGCATGACGCGGTTGTGCATCTCCGCCGTGGCGGCGGCGGCCGCGTTCAGCTCCGCCGCCGACGCGGCCGCCCACGCCTCGTCGGACTTCGTATGCGCCCGCGCCGCCGCGGTCGCCGCGCGTCCGGCGGCTCCGGCGGCCGCGCGCGCGGCGTCCGCCGCCGCCCGCGCGGCTTGTACGGCGACGCTGGATGCCACCGCGGCGCGGTCGGCCGCCTCAGCCGCACGCTGGGCCTGACGCTTGGCCTCCGCCGACTCCTGTCCGGCCAGCGAGGCGAGGCGTTGCGCCTCCAGCGCGTCGTTCTTGGCCGCCAGGGACTCGGCCTTCGCGCGCTCCGCCTGCGCGACCGCGGAGATCGTCTCGAATGCCGCACGGCGAGTCGCCTCTGTGGCGCTCGCCCGGAGATCGCCCAAGGTCTGGTTCTCGTTGTCCCGGGCCTGGGCCACCCCCCAGTCGATCTGGACGAATCGTTCCTGCATCTCCAGGCTGCCGTCCTGGAGCGCCCGGTTCGCCGCGGCCTGCACCTCCGGGCCGCCGTCAGCCATCGCACGATTGACGACCGCCCGCAGGTCCAGCCGGTACGGCAGCCGCCATCCCGACTCGATGAACTGCCCCAAGGCCGTACGCGACCCGTTGCGCAGCACCGCGTTCGCGGCAGCCTTGACCTCCGGTCCGCCGGCCGCCTTCATCTCGTTCACGCTGGCGCGCAGGTCGATCTCCCGAGCGGTCTCCCAGCCGCCGTCGAGAAACGCCACCACGGCACCGGAGTTGTCCGAGACCAGGGCGGCGTTGGCAGCGGCGGACACCTCGGGGCCTCCGTGGGCCTTGATGCGGCCGACCTGCTCACGATCGTCCTGCGTCGCGAGCCGGGGAAGCTGGGCGAGGAAGGCGCAGATCTCCGCCTGCCCTCCGAGCAGCGCATCCTCCGCGGCCGGACGGACGTTCACACCGCCCGTGACCCAGGCATCCAGGACCACCTGGCGTTCGCATGCCGGCGCGCGAGGTGGGTCCGCCTCCGCCGCCGCGGCCCGTGCTTCGACGATCGGGCTGCTCACGAGAAGCAGCGAGAGCACGGCGCCGACGACACTCGTCATCTGCCATAAAGCCCTGCCGCGCCACGCGCGAATCGCCTTCATCGCAGTCTCTCCACCTGTTCGGTCGATGCTTCCACAGGAATGGGCTGGACGGCCGACCGGCTGTCACCTGCCGGTCGGCCGTTCCGTTCTCAGCTGACGACCCGCAGTTCCAGGAGGGTCTCTCGGCAGTTGTCCGGATAATCCGGGTGGTTCTCGTCGCAGGTGGTGTCCGTACGTCCGAACTGCTCGCTCTCGTCCCGCTCGACGCGCTTGGTGCGCTCCGCGCCGGACGTCACGTTCACAACGGTCGCGTCCACGTCATGGCCGGCTCCCGGTGAGCGGCTGTCCCCCTGGACCTCGTAGACGTTCGGGATCCGGAGCTTCACGTATCCCGCGGGTTCGATGACCTTGAAGCACACCGCCGTCACGCCGAGGTGCGGCTCGCCGACCTCGGTCTGGCCGTTCAACAGGCCCGGGAACACCTTGATCACGCCGACCCCGTTCTCCGGGGACGCGGTGCACGAGACCCAGATGATCCCGCCGTTGCCGGAGAGTAGCTGGAAGTTCTTCGCCTCGGCCTCGTCCGTACCCCAGTCGTCCTGACCGGACGTACCTGCGAACTCGTGATGGAAGTCCACGGGATAGGCGAAGTTCTCCACGATGGAGTCCGGGCGGATGACGGGCCACACGGTTTCCAGGATCGGCCGCCCGGGCGGATAGGCCCGGCTCACGACCCACGCGATCCCGTCCATCGGTCGGTAGAGGAGCAGATGGCTCTGCCCGCCCGACCCCTGGAAATCGAAGGCGATGATCCGGTCCCTCGTGCTCTTCAGGTCATAGCCACCGATGCCGGTCGAGCTGTGGAACACCGCTCTGAACGTGTTGCCCGCGCCGTGTTGGAGGACCCAGGCCGTCTGCGAGCCCGGACGGTAGAGCAGCAGATGATCCAGCTTCCCCGAATTCTCGTAATCGAAGGCGATGATCTGATCCGCCGTGCCCTTCAGGTCGTAACCACCGATCCCGCCGGCGGCCGAGGAGTAGACCGGCGCGTACGTGCCGTCCGCGCCTCGCTTGAGGATGGAGACCATCCCGGCCCCGGGCCGGTACAACACCAGATGATCCAGCTTCCCCGAGCCCTCGTAATCGAAGGCGGTGATCCGGTCCGCCGTGTTGAGCAGGTCATAGCCACCGATGCCGGTCGAGCTGTGGAACACCGCTCTGAACGTGTTGCCCGCGCCGTGCTCGAGGATCCAGGCCGTGTGCCCGCCCGGACGGTAGAGCAGCAGATGATCGAGCTTCCCCGAGCCCTCGTAATCGAAGGCGATGATCTGATCCGCCGCGCTCTTCAGGTCATAGCCACCGATCCCACTGTCGGCCGAGGAGTAGACCGGCGTGAACGTGGCGCCACTGCCGTGCTTGAGAATGTGCACCATCCCGGTCGCCGGCCGGTACAACACCAGATGATCGAGCTTCCCCGAGCCGTCGTAATCGAAGGCAGTGATCCGGTCCGCCGGGTTCTTCAGGTCATAGCCGCCGATCCCACCGTCGGCCGAGGAGTACACCGGTGCGTAGGTGCCGTCCGAGCCCCGCTTGAGGATGGAGACCATCCCAGCTCCCGGCCGGTACAGCAGCAGGTGATCCAGCTTCCCCGAATGTGCATAGTCGAACGCCACCACCTGGTCTCGGGCGTCCTTCAGGTCATAGCCGCCGAGCCCGGTCGAACTGGGGCCGTACGTCCGGAAGGTGGTGGTGGGCTCGGCCGCGACCAGGCTGATCCAGCTCGCCAGGTCGTCCACCCGCACCGCGTCGGCGCCGCGCGGCCCGTCGCCAGCCGCACCGAGGCAGCCCCCTTGCCCCGCGCCGATGCTGAGCCCGACGAGCTCCGGACGGCTCCCGCCCGTACGGAACACCGGGGCACCCGCGTCGCCCTGACAGGCGCTCGTGTCGCCGCCGCTCGCTCCGGTCCAGCCGAACGAGCCGGCGGCCACGGCCCCGGCGGTGACCGGCGCGGCATGCAGCCGGTTGGGCGCCCACTCCTCAGCGGTCCGGCCATAGCCGGCGACCTGTAGCGCGTCCCCCGCGGCAGGAACGGTGGAGCTGACCGCGACAGGTGTCACGTCGAGTACCCGCAACGACAACCGGACCAGCACGACATCCCGGTCATGGTGCGGGTGGATCCACTCCACGGGCAGCACCCGCCCGCCCGAGCCGAACAGGTCCGTCCTGCCGACCGTCACCGTCGTCGCCTCCGTCGGCGCCCCGCTCTTGACGGGCTGCCCCTCCGCGGCGAAACAACTGGTGGCCGTGATCACCCACTGCGGGCTGACCAGGGCTCCCGTGCATGCGTGCTTCTCACCGACGTTCACCTTCGCCACGAAACCCCACGTACCGTCGGCGACCGGGCTCCCGCCCCGCACCGCATACGCCGGCGTCGCCCCCGCCCAGAGCACGGTCGAGGAGATGGCCATCAAGAACGAGAGGGCTGTGATGTGTAATAACCGGATCATTCGCTGGAGGTTCACGGCACGATTGTGGGACTCGCGATCTAGGCGAACCAGGGCATCTACCGGACATAAGGCGGCCATTTGCCCAGCGGAGAGCTCCTTTGCACTCGTCATGTGTGGAGGCGCCGCGGCACCTCACGTTGCTGATCCGCCCTGACATGATCCTGCGCCGGCATCGTGATCTGCTGCGGTGCCGGCAGCATGGCCGCCGCCACCAAGCCTGCGACGGCTGCGGCGGGATCGCCTGATGTCGCGATCAGCACCAGGAGCGGGATCGGGCCCGGCCATCGGCCGTGGGAACGGGCTTGGCCTGCGGTGATCGTGTCTTCTCCCTCGACCGTCTGGGAAGTCGCTTCCGCGGTTCGTCCCCGCGAGCCGGGCGGCCGCTGTCACACCCGTAAAGTGCCGGACATTTACCGGCATGTGACATTCCTGTACCGGAAGGACGACGACGTGGGACCAGCGGAGCCCCGGCGGCGCTTCGAGGAGATCTACACCGAGCATTACGCGGCCGTCTCCAGTTACGTACGCCGCCGTGCCGAAGACCCCGACGACGCCGCCGACGTGCTGGCCGAGACGTTCACCACGGCGTGGCGGCGGCTGGCCGACGTGCCGTACGGCGAGGAGGCCCGGCTGTGGCTCTACGGCGTGGCCAGGCGCACCCTGGCCAACCACCGGCGCGGCCAGTCTCGCAGGGCGGCGCTGACCGTACGCCTGCGCGAAGAGTTCGCCGACTGGACCGGCACCGTCGTGAACACGGCCTCCGACGCGGCCCGGGAGGCGTTCGCCCGCCTGCCCGGCGACGACAGGGAGTTGCTGTCCCTGGTCGGCTGGGAGGGGCTCGACACGCCGCAGATCGCCAAAGTGCTCGGCTGCTCCTCCACGGCGGCCCGCCAGCGCCTGCACCGCGCCCGCAAGCGGCTGGCCGTCGAACTGGCCCGCGCCGACGCCGACCTGACCGCCTACGGCCCGCGCGCCGTGAACCTCGCCAAGGAGAACGCGTGAACACCGACGTCGACGACATCGTCAAGAGCCTCGCCCCCGACCCCGGACCCGGCCTGACGCCGGGGGCCCGGGAGATGCTGACCCAGATCATGGACGACGCCGCGCCGCTGCAGAAGCCGCTGAAGAAGAGGAGGAGGTGGGCGGTGGCGCTGCCGATCGCGGCGGCGGTCGCCGCCGGGGCGCTGCCCACGTTCCTCGCCGCCTCCCCCGCCGCCGCGCTCGACGTCAAGGAGGAGGGTGACCACTACGTCATCGAGGTCAAGGACCTCTACGCCAAGCCCGAGGTGTACGAGAGCAGGCTGCGTGGGCTGGGGCTCAAGATCTCGCTGAAGGTCGTGCCCGTGAGCCCGAGCCTCGTCGGGGAGATCTCCACCGACACGC
Source organism: Nonomuraea sp. NPDC052116 (assembly GCF_040680035.1). Classification (NCBI taxonomy): domain Bacteria; kingdom Bacillati; phylum Actinomycetota; class Actinomycetes; order Streptosporangiales; family Streptosporangiaceae; genus Nonomuraea; species Nonomuraea sp. NPDC052116. The sequence continues at coordinate 172,017 of NZ_JBFAWA010000018.1, forward strand.
TCGGCTGGAAGGCGGGCCCCTTCCCGTACGCGGACAAGATCAAGACGATCGACCGGCCGGAACAGTGCGGGCGCTACCGGCAGTGCCCGATCGGCGTCACCATCGCCAAGGACTTCACCGCCCAGGCGGACATCCTGCTCGGCCGTGCGGGCCGTCCGGGAGAGGAGTACCAGGCCGGCGCCGGTCTGAGCGACGACGGCGAGCCCCTGCACTGTCAGCCGTTCTACAACCGGCCGGTGGGCGAGGTGCGGGGACGGCTGAAGGAGATGGGGGTGAGCGTCAGGGAGTACGCCGTCAAGCGGCCCGGCGAGCGGGGGGAGGACGCGCGGGTCACCGCTTCGGTGCCCGACTCCATGTACGTGACGGGCGGCGGGCTGGCCTCGTACGACACGGCGGACCTGGTCGTGAGCGAGACGCCGATGGACGGCGAGCTGCTGAGGACGATCCTCCGGAAGGCGGGGTGCGGTTCATGATCCTGCGCATGGCGGTGGCCGCCGCGTTGCTGGCGGCGGCCCCGCTCCCGGCCTCCGCGACCGGAGGGAACGCGGCCCAGACGAACACAGCGCGGACGAGCGCAACTCGGGGGAACGCGGTGACGCTGCTCACCGGGGACCGGGTCATCGTGGCCGGGGGAGGATACCGGGTCGAGCCGGGCGCGGGCAGGGAGGTGGGGTTCATGCGGCAGGTGCACGGCGGCCATCTGTACGTGATCCCCTCCGACGCCCTGCCGCTGATCGCCCAGGGCAGGCTCGACCGGCGCCTTTTCGACGTCACCCAACTCCTGAGCTGGCACTACGGCGACGCCGACAGGAACGACCTCCCACTGATCGTCCAGGGAGGCGGGCTGCGGGGCGCGCGGGAGGAGCGCCGGGTCGCCGGTCTCGGTATGTCCGCGGTGCGCGTGCCCAAGTCGGCCGCGGCCCAGACGTGGAAGGACCTGATCGGCGATGCCCGTACGACCGCCGCCACGAAGATCTGGCTGGACGGGCAGCGCTCCTTCGCCCTCGACCAGAGCGTCAAGCAGATCGGCGCCCCACAGGCGTGGAAGCAGGGCATGACGGGCAAGGGAGTCACGCTCACCTTCTACCGTACGCCGGGGCTGGTGTGGGACAGCGGGCTGGAGATCGACACGCACGTGCTGGTGGATGACGGCGAGGTCGTCCGGCCCGGGCATACGAGCGAGACCTGGAACACCGCGGTGGCCGGGCCGTCGCTCAGCCGGGGCGGCGGCAGCCGTACCGGGGATGAGCTGGTGTTCGCCGGGGGCGGCCTGTTCGCCGACGGCGTCGCGGGCAGGGCCGGGACGGACGTCTCCGCGACGGGAACCGTCACGCTCGCGGGCGCGGGCAAGGTGCTCGCGACCTCCGAGATCACCGACTGCCTGATCGCCCTGCCGGAGCGGTGCGAGCTGCGTGCCGAACTGCCCGCCGGGGCCGCCTCGTACACGCTGAGCACGTCCATGAGCAGGCAGTCCGTGCTGTCCACGGAGGTGGAGGCGGCCTGGACGTTCCGTTCGTCGCACACGGCCGAGCGGCGGCCGCTGCCGCTGATGGCGGTGCGGTACACCCCGGAGGGGCTCGACGACGCCAACCGGGCCACGCCGGGCTCGCTGACCCGGCTGCCCATCTGGGTCGAACGCGGCCAAGGCGCCGGGCCGGTCAAGCGGCTGCGGCTGGAGATGTCGGCCGACGACGGGGCGACCTGGCACGCCGTTCCGGTGGCGGCGTCCGGATCGGGGTGGACGGCCCTGGTCCGTAACCCGGCAACGCCGGGGTTCGTGTCGCTGCGCGTGACGGCTCAGAACGGGTCCGGCGGCGGGCTGACGCAGACGATCGTCCGCGCGTACGCGGTCGGCCCAGCGGTGTGACCCGGCCGGGGTGGGAGGTCGCCTCACACCGGCTGTACGGGTACGACCAGTCGTCCGCGCGGCGGCTCGTCCTGGTGGGCCGCATGCCAAGTTCACCAGGACGGGCCGAGCGTACCGGCCGCATGCTGATCTACAACGAACGACACCTACGGTCGGTGCTGGCCGAGTATGCCCCTCACTACAACGGTCACCGGCCGCACCAGCCTCGGCGGCAACGTCCCCCGGACATCCAGCGCAGCCCTCCCAAGACGTGACCGAGCTCAGCGACCCGCGAGCCATCCGCCGAGAACCTGTCGTTGCAGGCGCGATCAGCGAATACCGCCGCGCCGCTTAACCGCAGCTCAGGTCACGTAACTCAATATTCGAGCGGTACACGCTGAAACTTCTTCAGGTTGGCGCGTAATGATGGGCGTCCTCGACACATAGGAGGCATGTCTGTATTTCGTGCTGACAAAGGAATCGCTCATGGGAACCGCCCGTGCCTGACGAACGGCTGGCCAGATTTGAGGCCGTCTACCGGGAGACGTATGGCCAGATCACAGCGTATGCCGTGCGCCGCTGCGACTCGCCGCAGGATGCCGCGGACGTGGTGGCGGAGACCTTCACGATCGCCTGGCGGCGGATGGACGATCTGCCGTCAGGGGAAGAGGCCACGTTATGGCTCTACGGCGTGGCACGCAACGTGCTGGCCAACCACCACCGTAGCGAGAGTCGCCGCAAGGCCCGCAGTGCCGAGCTCGATGTGAAGATGGCCGACCGGTACGCCGATTCTCCCGATAGCGGGCTCGAACGGGAAGCGATCAGCCAGATATTTCGCGCCCTGCCCGACGACGACCGGGAATTGCTGGCGCTGGTCGCCTGGGAGGGCCTCGACCACAAGGACATCGCCACGGCGCTGGGCCTGTCGCGCAACGTCGTACGCGTCAGGCTCCACCGCGCTCGCCGGCGCTTTTCCCGCGCGCTGACCGATGCCGGCATCCGTTCAACCCCGGAAAGCCGGCTTGCGCCGGCGGAGAGGTCGCTGTGAAGAACACCGACGAGATCGACGCCATGACGAGGGCGCTTGCCCGGCTCGCGCCCGGACAGCCGGGAGGCCACCCTTCCGACGCGGAGGCACAAGCGCTACTCACCTTGATCACAGCTGAGGACCCCGCCACAGCCGCTCCCCAAACGCGTCCTGCCAGTCTCCAGGGTGTCCGGCGCCTGCCGTGGCGGGCAGGTGCCGTCGGGCGTCGCGGCCGGCTCCTGCCGGTGCTGGGAATGGCGGTCGCCACCGCAGTGGCCGTCGCCGTGATCGTTACCAGCCTGGTTCCGCCCGCCGCCGCACCGGTCTCGGGCAGGGACGTCCTGCTCATGGCCGCGGCCAGCGCCGAGCACATCCCCCAGAGCACGGGGACCTATTGGCACATCACGCGTACGTGGCAGGGCTCGGACGCGCCCGAGATACAGGAGAACTGGACCACCCGCGATGGCCACCGCTGGTCCAGGAACGAGCCGTACGCCACGCCCGGCGCCGTCGTCGAGGACCCGGCCCCGTTCAGGCTCATGGGCGCCGAGATCGGTTTCGAGGAGCTCGAAGGGCTTCCGTCGGATCCGGAGAAGCTGAAGGAGCGCATCGCCGGGCTTCCCCGGAATGACAGCGCCATGACCCCTGCCGACCGGCAAGGCGAGCTCGTCTCCCCGCTGATCACCCTGATCACGGAGCTGCCGACGCCCGCGCAGGTCCGTTCGGCGGCGTTCGAGGCCCTCGCCGCGACGCCGGGGGTCAAGAATGAGGGGCCGGTCGAGGGCGGGCAGGAACTGGTGATCCCGCTCTCCGGGAGCCTGGAGATCAGGATGGTCGTCGATCCCGAGGCTGCCCGGGTGGCGCGTGCCAACATCTTGCTGACCGCCGAAGGGGGTTCGGCGATGAGCAACTCGTATATCTCGGTGACCACCGAGTGGACGGACGAGCTCCCGCGATGAAAACCCCGCTGCCGCTTGATCGGCCGGGCACGCCTCACGGAGGCGTGGGAACAGGTCGTTCTCCTCCTCCCGGGTGTGCGCCCGGATCTGGCCCATCAGGAGTTGCATGGTGGGCCAGAAGTCGGCCTGGCCCGGCTCCAGCGCCTCCAGCCGAGGTGGCCGGTCATGGCGGCGGGACCTCCGTCTGCGGTTCGGCGGGCAGTTGTGGTTGGCCGGTGTACGGGTGGTGCAGGTCGAAGGCCGGGCGCTCGGTACCGATGCGGGGCAGGAAGGTGAAGTTGTGCCGCGGTGGCGGGCAGGACGTGGCCCACTCCAGAGAGTTCCCGAAGCCCCATGGGTCGTCCACGCTCACTTTGGGGGCGTGGCGGTGCGTCCAGTAGATGTTGTAGAGGAACACCAGGGTCGAGGCCCCGAGCAGGAACGCGCCGGCCGAGGAGATCGCGTTGAGCGTGGTGAATCCGTCGGCCGGGCTGTAGTCGGCGTACCGGCGCGGGAAGCCGAGCACGCCGAGCCAGTGCTGGATGAGGAACGTGGTGTGGAAGCCGATGAACAACGGCCAGAAATGCAGCTTGCCCAACCTGTCGTTGAGCATCCGGCCCGTCATCTTCGGCCACCAGAAGTAGAAACCGGAGAACATCGCGAAGACCACGGTGCCGAAGACCGTGTAGTGGAAGTGGGCGACGACGAAGTAGGTGTCGCTGATGTGGAAGTCGAGCGGCGGCGAGGCCAGGATGACGCCCGTGAGGCCGCCGAACAGGAATGTCAGGAGGAAGCCGACGGAGAACAGCATCGGCGCCTCGAAGGACAGGTGGCCGCGCCACATGGTGCCGGTCCAGTTGAAGAACTTCACCCCGGTCGGGACCGCGATGAGGAACGTCATGATGGAGAAGAACGGCAGGAGCACCTGTCCGGTGACGAACATGTGGTGGGCCCACACGGTCATCGACAGTCCGGCGATGGCGATGGTGGCGCCGATCATGCCGAGGTAGCCGAAGAGCGGTTTACGGCTGAAGACCGGAATCACCTCGGTCACGATGCCGAAGAACGGCAGCGCGATGATGTACACCTCGGGGTGACCGAAGAACCAGAACAGGTGCTGCCACAGGATCGCGCCGCCGCTGGCCGCGTCGAAGACGTGGGTGCCCAGCTTGCGGTCCGACTCCAGCACCAGCAGCGCCGCCGCCAGCACCGGGAACGCTATCAACACCATCAGGCTGGTCAGCAGGGTGTTCCAGGTGAAGATCGGCATCCGGAACATGGTCATGCCCGGCGCTCGCATGCAGATGATGGTGGTGATGAAGTTGACGGAGGCGAGGATGGTGCCCAGCCCGCTGAGTGCCAGGCCCATCACCCACAGGTCGCCGCCGATGTTGGGGCCGGGGGTGAACTCCTGCGTGGACAGCGGGGTGTAGGCGGTCCAGCCGAACGGGGCGGCGCCGCCGGGCAGGAGGAAGCCGCTGATCACTATGAGTCCGCCGAACAGGAACAACCAGTAACCCACCATGTTCAACCGGGGGAAGGCGACGTCCGGGGCGCCGATCTGCAAGGGCATGACGAAGTTGGCGAACCCGCCGAAGAGCGGAGTCGCGAACAGCAGCAGCATGATCGTGCCGTGGATGCTGAAGAGCTGGTTGAACTGCTCTCGCGTGACGAACTGCAGTCCCGGACCGAGCAGTTCGGCGCGGATCACCATCGCCATGATCCCGGCCAGGAGGAAGAAGATGAAGCTGGTCGAGAGGTAGAGATACCCGACCACCTTGTGATCGGTGGTGGACAGCCACGAGGTGATCAACCGCCCGGCCCTGGTCCGGTGGCTGACCTGGACGGGGGTCGTGGGCTCCGGCTGCTGCTCGATCCTGGCCACGACACGTTCCCTCCCGACGGCTGCCGGGGGGACGGAACTTGGACTTCCCGCTCTGCCTTTGGCCTAATCGATGCGAAGTCCTAGAAGCCGGTCATGTCATGGTGCGCCGGCAAAGGGCCCCGTCAAGGAACTCGACCTCGGGCAGGTGCGGGGCGAGCCTTGAGCGGTCGCACCTGCTGGGCAACCTTTCTGGGTGCGAGGTGGCGCTTTGCCGGCTCGAGCGGCAGAGCGCCGCCGCGGGAGAACACCGGACCGACTACCCGGCTCTGCGCCTGCCGACAATTCCATCCGTCCAGGTCACGGCCTTGTAGGGCTTCTCTGGTGCGCGGACTTCAATTCCTGAAGAAGAGCCAGTGCGGCAGGATGACCGGTCGTGCTCCTTCGCCTGGCCTGTCCGGCCGTCACGAACGCTTTCGCCGCGCTGCGGTTGCTGCCGATGGGTGATCGCGGGACAAGGACATCGAGAGTCCCGCCCTGCGCACCAGATCACCGAGCTTCTCGACCGCTGCCTGCTGTGGAACGAACGCCACCTGCGGCACGCCCTGCGCGAGTACGAACAGTTCTACAACGGGCACCGAGCCCATCAAGCTCTCGCCCCAGCCGCCCCGCTGCGTCCCGTCCCGGATCCGATCACTGACCCCGAGCGAATCGCGAGCTTGACCATCCGCCGACGAGACCGGCTCGGCGGCGTCCTGCACGAATACTCACATGCCGTTTGAACTGCATGGATGGAATTTTCGGCAGGCGCGGTGCCGCCCACATCGTCGCAGCCGCCGCCGGCATCCTGTGGAGCGACTCCGGCGGTTGGTAGCCCACCAAGGCGCCGTCCCTTCACAGGGGCGTGGCCACTTTCGGCAACGGCCGGCGTTCGAGCTCGATCTGCGCCCGCCCGGACCGGGCCGGCCGCCAGGTGCTCTCCTAAAATGGGTACGTTGGGAAACGCCCGCTCAACGGAGTCACCCTCCGGCTTTGCGCGGGGCGAGCCGATCGATCTGGGGAGGTGCTGTCATGGCCGTGCACATCACCTATCGCCGAGTCTATGAGGAGACCTCACCGCAGGACGGCAAGCGGGTGCTCGTCGACCGGGTCTGGCCGCGGGGTATGCGTAAGCAGGACGCTCACCTGGACGAGTGGCTGCGTGACGTCGCCCCGTCCAGCGAACTGCGCCGGTGGTACGGCCACGAGCCGAGCCGCTTCGCCGAGTTCCGCCGCCGCTACCTTGCTGAGCTGCGTGACGCCGGACATCGGGAAGCGGCCCGACACCTGCGTGACCTCGCTGCCCATGACGATCTCACGCTGCTGACCGCCACCAAGGACGTGGACCACAGCCAGGCCGCGGTCCTCGCAGAGTGGCTGACCGGCCGCGGGCGATCCAAGGGATGACCGTGATGCCTTGTGCCGCCGCCGTCCGCGGCATCGGCCCATCGGTTGCTCCGGCATGCCAGCCGGATCGTCGCGGGATGAGGAATCATGGGCGGGCCGCATCTCGGGCCGTTCAGCTTCGATGAGAATCGCGGCCGCCACGTGGCCCGCGCCAAACGGTGGGTGGCCTGGGCCGAACCGGAACTGACCACCGCCCGAGCACGCAAGGCCGTACAGGAGATAATCAGCCCTACGAAGCCCTCTCTGCCTCGGGCGCAACCCGAGGTGGGAGGGTTCTTTACGTCTGCTGTTCGCGCGAGTGGCCAAATCTAGGGTCATTCCCATCGAAATCGGCCTGAGTTGCCCGCGAAAACACAGTTTCGTGCTCTGAGCTGGGTTTTGCTGCAGGATCAGGGCAGCGGCTGCGACCATCGCGGGGTGTTTTTGCCGCTGGTCTACCGGTTGGTGAGGTGCTTGTTCGGCTTGCCGGCGGTGCCGGTCTGCTCTGACCTGTCGAAGGATGTCGAGTTGCTGGTGCTCCGTCACGAGAATCAGGTACTCCGCCGTGAGCTCGGTGGCCGGCCGCGGTGGGAGCCCGCCGACCGGCTCTGGCCGGCGGCGTTGTCCCAGCTGATCAACCGCCCCCGGTGGGCGAAGGTGTTCCCCATGACCCCTGCGACGATCCTGCGTTGGCATCGCAGCCTCGTGGCGCGTAAATGGACCTTCACCGACAGACGGCGTCCGGGACGCCCTTGTACCCGGCGATCGGTCAAGGCGCTGATCGTTCGAATGGTGCGGGAGAACCCGACGCGGGGGCACCGGAGAGTCCAAGGCGAGTTGGCCGGCCTGGGTTACTCGATTGCTGCCTCCACGGTGTGGGAGATCCTGCATGCCGCCGGTATCGGCCCGGCGCCCCGCCGGGCCGGGCCGACCTGGCGGCAGTCCTGGCCGCACAGGCCCATGCGATCATCGCGTGCGACTTCCTGGTGGTCGAGACCATGCTGCTCAAACGGCTGTACGTGCTCGTCTTCATCGAGCACGGCACCCGGAGACCGCACTTGGCCGGAGTAACCCCGTACCCGACCGGAGCGTGGACGGCGCGGCAGGCCCGCAACCTGGCGATGGACCTGGGTGACCTCATCGCGGGTCATCGGCACTCTGCGCCGTGAACTCCTGGACCGGACCTTGATCCTCAGCGAATGCCATCTGGCCCGTGTGCTTGACGAATACCTGATGCACCACAACGGGCACCGGCCGCACCAGTCCCGCCACCAACGGCCCCCCAGAAACGAGAAGGTGGTCGTCATCGTCAGCTAGGCCAAGCGCAGTAGCACGATCGACCATCATGCCGTGCGTGCGTGCGACGGGAGCACAAGAGAGCGCATCACCTCCATGCCTGCGCGGATGGATATTCGCACCCGGAGCGCTATCGGTCTCGCGCCCCGAGGCTGGCCTGATCGGCGGCGGTACGGCCCGCCGCCCAGCCCTCCCGGTCCCAGGACGTGCGGACCGCATGCGAGACCAGGTTCGGGAACATGCGCTCGACCGCCTGCTCCACCTCCTGCTCGCGGGCCGCCAGCATCGGCACCAGGTCGGTGCCCCGGCTGGCGCTCTCCTGCGAGACCGCGGCCGCCGTGGCCTCGGCGAGCCGCTCCCCGATCCTGGAAGCGAACGCCGACAGGAACGACTGGCGGAATGTCTTACTCTTCGATCGGCCGGTGCCGTGCTTTCTGGTGCCCGAGTTCACCAGCGCGGTCTGCGCCTGCACCAGCAGCGAGGTGAACAGCATCTCCACCCAGGACAGGTCCGCCCAGAACCCCAGCACGGTGGCGAACCCCAGATCCTTCGACCAGATCACCCGGCACCTGTTGGCCTCGGCGATGAGAACGAGCAGCACGGCCTTGGGCTGCTCGTACGGCGCGTCGATGCCGACCCGGATGCCCGCCGGGGCCTCACCTCCGCCTGGTTGCGCGTCCAGCATCGCCGCGTCGATGCTGTACTTCGCCATCAAGCTCTGCGCCGCCGACATGAACGTCTCCGCCTCCGCCTCGTACGTCGTCGACTCCGCCTTGGCCAGCAGCGCCCGCACCCGCGCGAGCGTCTTCTCGCTGACCACGTGCGAGCGTGCCTGGACCGTACGGCGAGCGGCCCCGGGCGGCGGGCTCAACGACTCCAGCCGGGGCAGCCCGGTCAGCAACCCCAGCAGTTCCAGCACACCGGAGACGGTCACCAGACGGCCGGCCCCGTCGCGCGCCTGCCGCGCCGCCAGGTAGCCGCCCTTCCACCACACCGCGGCCTCCAAGCCGGCGAGTTGGTCGCGCCAGCGCTCATCCACCGTGGCCGGCTCATAGGCCCGCATCTCCCAGGCGATGAGGTCGGCCGCCGCCCGCCCGTGCCAGTCGGTCAGCCGCCTGGCCGCGATCCTGACCACATCGGCGGGCTGCCATCCGTTCCGCCACAACCCCGAGATCGCACGGGTCACGACCTCCACCAGCACGCGATCGGCGTCGTCCCGGTCGGCCAGGAAGGCGGCGGCGGAGTCGAAGGACGCCTGATCCTCGCGGGCAAGCGCCTCCATCGCCGCGCCGATCAGCTCATTGGCCTTACTCACACATGCCGTCCACCTTAATGAAAGTCCGCCAGAACTCTACCGTGACGGAGCCCGCTCCCTTGCTCACCGGCGCGGAGGAAGGCGGCGAGGTCCTGACCGACCCTGTGGGGCCCAAGAACTCGAATCACTCTCAGCGCAGAACCTTGCCTGGTGAGACGGTCCGCCCGTCTGCGCTTGCCGAAAACCCCATCCGTGCAGTTCAAGCCGCATGTGAGTACTCGTGGAGGACGCCGCCGAGCCGGACTCGTCGGCGTATGTCCAGGTCGATGATTCGCTCAGGGTCCGTAATCTGATCCGTGATGGTACGCAGTGGGGCCGCTTGGTCCAGGGCCATCACCAGATTCTTTATCGTCTGGATGACCCAGTTCGCGCTCGGGTGAGCGGTGGTGCCGAGCACGTCACCTACTCGGGCCGCTTCCGGAATTACAGGATTTCGGAAGCACGGGGTAGTGTCGAAAACACCGAGGTCTTTTCGAGCGTTGGCATTCAGGTCTGCGTCGCCCCCGGCGAACCACTCACCGCGGCCCTCCTCTTGGGGCCTGGACGGGTCAGACGACCATGACGCCGACGCTTGTTTCTCAACCCGCACCGTTGAGGTCCGCCTCGTCCGTGACGCCTCGGGTCGATTCTGAGCTACGGCTCAGCCTCCACCCGGTGCTGGAGCGGTCAGCCGTGGTGAACGGGGCCTGGTGGCCCTACTCCCGCGACGCGGCCGCCGAACTCCCCGATCTCATCGCCGCCGTCGACCAGCGGCTGCAGCGGACCACGCTGCTGGTAGGCGTGCATCGGGACGCGTGGCGGCGCGTCCCATGTCGGATCCCGGCACGTGGACGGACGGTCCGCATCGGTGGGTTCCGGCATGGCGACCCTCACGTGATCGTTCTGTTCTTCGCCTCCGACGAGCCGGTCGCCCTGCTGATCATTCCGCCGGACACCGCCGTCGGCCCTGCCGAGGCCGCGCTCGAGCTCACCGCCCAGAACACCGCCGACCTGACTGGCGATGCCATCTTCGCCCTCGCGCACCTGCCGTCCGATCCCGCTCTCCGCGCGACAGCCGACAGCATGGCCCGCTGGGAGAGCGAGAGCGGCTCGGTCAGCGGGCAGGAGGCGCGGTACTCCATCAGACGGCCATCAGCCCCGGCGTAACCCACGTACCGTCCGCCGACCTGATCGAGCCGGTTCAGCCACGGCAGACCGGGCCGGCTTTCCAGCCGGAGGGCATCTCATCTCATTTCAGCTTCTCCAAAAGGGGAGACTTCCATGACCGCCATCGACACCGCGCCACTCGACCCGTCAACGCCGACCACCGTCCACTTGTCGGGGGAGATCGACATCTTCACCAGTCCAGCGCTTCGCCGGCAACTGATGAGCACGCTGCACTACAGCACGAGCCTGCTCATCCTCGACCTGTCGAAGGTGTCGTTCTGCGACGCCGGCGGCTTGGCCGTCCTGGTCGGTATCCAGCGCCGCGCCCGGTCGATGGGCATCACGATGGCCCTGACCGCGCCCCGCCCGTTCATGTCCCGGCTGCTGCGCATCACCGGCCTGGGCCGCGGCCTACCGATGGTGGCGTGAGCGGGGTGGGGTTCCGCGCGACGTGGCGGGCAGCTTCGATCACCAGCAGGTGTGCAAGCGGCAGCGCCGGCTCTCGGCAGTTGACTGCGCCTGCCCCGTTCTGGCGGACATGTTCCCGACTGACAGAAACCGTGGGATGTCGAGAGGGAATGCCGGTCAGTGCCGAGTGGACGCCAGCAGGCTATACGAGGGTTGTTCACCTGGACCGGTTGGGGCTTTGGAATGTCGAATAGCGCGCTGGCGGCGGTAATGACAGGTTGCACGGCGTCGAGGACAAGATCTCTCTGGGCTGGGGTGTGCTGATTGGAGCCGGCCGGCCGGCCGGTGATGGTGTCGCCACAGGTCCGGCGTCTGCTCTGCCCGGCGTGGGGATGCCCTCGGGAGACGTTCCGGGAGCAGGTGCCTGAGCTGCTCGAACGCTACCAGCGTCGCACCTTTCTTCGTAGCGGTCAGGCAGGGTCGCGGAGGAAGGTTACGACGTCGGTGGCGAACTCGGTGTGGTGCTGGAAGAGGAACCCGTGTGCCGCGTTGGGGTAGATCTTGATCTGGGCGTGCGGGATCAGGCCCGCGAGCAGGTGGGAGTAGTGCGGCAGGATCATCGGGTCGCTGTCGCCGTTGGCGACGAAGACCGGCATCGTCAGGCTGCTGAGCCGCTGGAGCCGGCCGTGGTCGGGTATGCCCCAGATGCAGATCGCGTCGTACTGGGCCTGGCGGGTCTGCCAGGTCGTGGACGCGTCCCGGTCCTGGGTGCGGGAGTAGGCACGCATGAGCACGGCCTGCCCCGCCTGGCGGCTTGCCGGCGACTGGGTGAAGAAGATGTCGAGGTACTGCTCGGGACTCGTTTCGGGGTTCCCGATCGCGCCGATGACCTCCGGTGCCCAACCGTGCATGCCTGCCGCGCCTTGCGGTGCCGAGGATGCGAGGACCATTTTGCGTATCAGGGCCGGACGGGTCAGCGCGATCTGCTGGGCGACGAAGCTACCGAGAGAGAACCCCAGCAGGTCGACCCGATCCAAGCCGAGAGCGGTCACGAACGCGATGGCGTCGGCCGCCATTTGCTCGACGGTGTTCGGTGTTGTCCCGGATGAGCCGCCGACACCGGTGTTGTCGAAGGCGATGACCTGTCGGTCGGTGGCCAGTGCGTCGATCAGGGCGGGATCCCAGTTGTCGAGGTTGCCGCGGAAGTGTTGGAGGAGCACCAACGGGACCGCGCCATCGGCGCTCTTGCCGCTCTCGCGGTAGAGGTACGTGATGCCGTTGGCGGCCTCGATTCGCTGGTGCGGGAGGTCGGAATATGAGCTTGTTGACATGGGCATGCCCTTCTCTTCGAGCTTGTCGCTGTCGGTGGGAAGATCCATGGTTCGCCCTCCGAAGGTGGGTGGGGATCCGTAGGTTGACCGCATTCGGTGGGCCTGGCCCCCGATTCCAGGCGATCCCGGTGCTGTTGCCTTGCTTGGTTGCGTGAAGGCGGCGGCGATGGGCTGATGGGTTAGAGCCAGCCGCCGGCGATGTACTGGACGGGGTCCTGCCCGGGGTTGTCGCGGATGCCGTAGACGGCCTGGGCGGTGGCCCACAGGACAGTGCGTCCGAGCCGGTCGGGATAGCGGTCGACCATCTCGTTGAAGTAGTCGACAGCGGTCTTCTGGGTGCGGAACAGTTCCTCGGCGACGTCGAGGTATTCGCGTGTCTCGGCGATGGTGCGGGCCGCGTCGTCGTCGCGGTCGGCGTTCTGGTGACCGGCCACGATGTGGCGTGCCCCCAGCGACTCGACCCGGTCGATCGCCTGCCGCCAGGCGTCCAGGCCCGCCAGCGAGGTCTCCGACAGGTACAGGTGGGCGCCGTTGTAGATGACGTCGCCGGCGACGACGAGCCCGAGATCGGGCACGTGCAGGACAGTGGAGGCGTCGGTGTCGGTGTAGCCGGCCTCGACGATGACCAGTTCGTTGCCTTCGAGGGTGAAGCGGTTGCCCGGCACCGTCACCGCGGTCACCGGTGATTCGGGGATGCCCGGGTAGACCTTGTCCCAGACGAACGGCCGGGCGGCGACGTTGGCGTGCATCTGGCCGATCGTCCCCTCGCCGGCTACGACGCGGGCGCCGAACCGCTGCGCGAGCAGGTCCGTGTTGAACCAGTGGTCGCCGTGGCCGTGGGTGATGAAGATGTCGGTCAGCCTCCGGTTCATGCCGGCGACCCAGTCGCCCAGCGCGTGCGCCTGGTCGGTGGTGAGGCCCGGGTCGACGAGCACAGCCTCCTCGGCGCCGTAGATCAGGGTGCTGGCCAGCGGCGGGAAGAGCCGCCGCTCTCCGTTGGGGAGGTCGCCGCTGTCCTGCTGGGGCGACTTGTTGATGAACACCTTGTGGGTGAGGCCGGTCGGGCTCATGATCGATGATCCTCTCTAGGTATACCGATCGCTTTACTTAGAGGCGAAGCTACGCCTCCTCGCGACAGAAGTAAAGTGGTCGCTATACTTACGGGTATGGCGACAGCGGAACCGGCCAAGACCTCGCGCGGCGGGCGTGGAGCGCGTGAGCGGATCCTGCAGGCGGCGCAGGAGCTCTTCTACACGCGGGGCATCCACGCCACCGGGGTGGCGGCACTCATGGACGCCGCGCACGTCTCCCCGCGGACCTTCTACGTGCACTTCCCGACCAAGAACGCCCTGGTGGTGGAGTATCTGCGCCGGATCGAAGCAGACAAGACGATCCCCGCCGAAGCGGAGCTGGACCGCGCCGACCTGCCCCCTGCCCAGCGGCTGCTGGCGATCTTCACCCCTATCGAAGGGGCGCTCATCCGTGGATGCCCCTTCCACAACGCTGTCGTCGAGGGGGCGGGCGAGCTCCCGGACGTCGCCCGTCTCGCGCAGCATCACAAGCAGGTCTTCCGCGATCGGCTGGTGGCCACCGCTGCCGAGGCCGGAGCGGCCGACCCCGCCGTCCTCGGTCGGCAACTCACCGTACTCTTCGAAGGCGCCAACGCGCTGGCCGCCTCCTGCAACGACGCCGAGGCGTTCACCGACGCCCGGAGAGCCGCCGCCACGCTCCTGGACGCAGCCCTGTCGACCGGCACACGACCGACGCACCGGGCCGCTCCGTAGGAGAGTGCGTGAGTAACGAAGCTCCTGCAGACAGCGGGTTCGGAACCTGTCAATTTGATCAAGGCAGCTGAGCTGGATTAATTCTGTGTCGAGTTCTTTGTGGCGACCTCTTGGACGGTGTGTTCGGGCTTGTTGATCCACGCCGGGCCGGGCAGGTCAGGCGGGGTGGGGTGTGCCGCCGCCGGCGAACCGCTCGGGGTGGGCGCTCTGAGTGGCGGTCAGGATTGCGGCGCGCCGGTCCCGGATGGCGGCGGCTCGGCCGTAGTGCACGTCTTGAAGCTCGCCTCCACGTACGGGTTGTCGTTGCTGGTCTTCGGGCGGGAGTGGGACTTGGCCACACCCAGGTCGATCAGCGACTCGGCGACGGTCTTCGATGTCATCGACGAGCCGCGATCGGCATGCAGGGTGAGCGTGCCGGGATCGATACCGTGCTTGCGGGCGGTCTGGGCGATGAGCATCGTGAGGCCCAGACCCGGTTCGGGGCGTCTGCGACCAACTCGGGCGCCGTCCGGGGCGGGTGAGTGGCCTGCCGGCGCCGATCCCGGCCGACCTCGCCGTGCTCGCGCAGGATCCGGTACGTCGTGGAGACCGATGCCCGATAGGTGCCCTCATCCAGCGGGGTGAAGGAGGCCGTGGCCGGGGCGGCGTCGGCGAACCGCTCGTTGAGCACGGCGCGGACGCGCTCGCGTTCGGCCTGCGACAGCGCGGCCGGGTGCGGCTTACGCACTCGAGCCGGGCGGACCTGGGCCGGACTGCGGCGGTTGTTGCGATACCAGGTGGCCTGCGCAACCCCGGCCGCCTGGCCCGCCTTGCGCCGCCGGAGCAGCGGTGTGAGCTCGATGATCGCCTCGTCCTGGGCGGCCTGGAGGAGCCGGCTCACCGCTCGCCCCGAGCCGTCGAGGTCTCGCTGCCGGTGGCGGGCTGATCCAGCAGCGCGAAGAGCTTTCCCTGCACCTCGATCACCTGACGGGTCTTGCCAGGCTCGGCGCGCAGCCGCTCGACCTGCGCCTGCAGCGCGTCGATCCGCTTGTCCCGTGGATCCGCCTTCGGCCGACCGACCGGCCGGGCCGGCGCCTGCTCCGCGCCATGGTCCCGCGCCGCGCGCCAACTGGAGATCAGCGACGAGTACAGGCCCTCCCGGCGCGGCAGCGCACCCTTGCCGGCCTTGTCGAGCTGGTCGTACTCCTCCAGGATCCGGGCCTTGTAGGCCGGAGGGGTACGTCGTGACCGGGTCGTGTTCCCTGGCTTCAGCCGACCAAGGCACACCAAAGTCGCCGGTCTGTGCGCCGGACGGCCTGCCGTCCCGACCGGACGGCTCATTCTCGACGCGCTGGCCGGGATCCGTCTCGTTCCGGGCACCGGCCAGTCACCCCCGACCATCCCGCAACCCTCCAACCTCCAGCTCCGTCTCTCGGACCCCTCGACGTCGACATGGGGAAACAGGACTGGCTGCCTACTTGGAGTCACTCAAGAGAACTTCGGCCTTCAGAAGCAGCGGTCGCGATTGCGGTTACACCTTCTCTTCCGGCGAGCGGCGAGTATCCCAGGATGTGCTCGCGCAGCAGCACGCCAACGTGTGGGTCACCACGCTCGAACGCCGCCACGAGTGGTTCGTGGTCGGCGGCGTTCTCCACCGCTCGCGCCCGAAACAGGCGAATCGACAGGTGTGTCCACACTTCGATGCCGAGAGATTCCCACACCGACAGCAGTACGTCGTTGCCAGGCGCTTTGACGATCTCGCGGTGGAAGGCCACGCCGTGGCGCACCTGGTCGATCAGGGAATCGGTGGCGGCCGCCTCATGCAGCCGGGCGAGATGGACGCGTAGGGCCGCCACGGGCGGGAGGCGCAGCCGCACGGCCGTCTCCTCCAGGCCCGCCCGCACCTCGTAGACCTCGCGCAGATCCGTCTCGGTGAACCTGCGGATCCGCGCGCCCCTGTTGGGGGAGGACTCGATCAGTCCCAGCGCCTCCAACTCGCGCAACGCCTCGCGCACCGGGGCCTGGCTGACGCCGAGCTCGGCAGCGAGTCCGCGCTCGACAAGACGGTCGCCGGGCCCCCAACGGCCGTCGATGAGGCCGTCGAGCACAGTCCGCCGGATCTGATCACGAAGCGGTGAGCGGATGACAGGTTTCACGGGCACGATAGTAGTACAGACATCAGATGATCGATCATAGGGTGTTTAATGGTTGCTATGGAGAAAGATCTCGATCCGCAGGAGACCGCCGAATGGCTCGAATCGCTGGAGGCGGTCCGGCGGGTAGCAGGCTCGGAACGGGCCGACTTCCTGCTGCGAAAGCTGGCCACGAGCAGCCGCTACATCAACACCGTGCCGACGGGGGAGGAGCCCCCGTATCCGGGTGACCTGGGGCTTGAGGAGCGCATCGCGGCCTACGACCGATGGAACGCCGCCGCCATGATCACCAGAGGCAGCAAGCTGGGGCTCGGCGGGCACATGGCGACCTATGCCTCGGCCGCCTGGCTGTACGAGGTGGGCTTCAACCACTTTTTCCACGGCGAGCACGATCAGGTCTATTTCCAGGGCCATGCCTCACCGGGGATCTATGCCCGCGCTTTCCTGGAGGGCAGGCTGAGCCGCGACCGGCTGGACCTGTTCAGGCGCGAGCCTGAGGGCGGGCTGCCCTCGTACCCGCATCCGCGGGCCATGCCCGGCTTTTGGCAGTTCCCCACCGTGTCCATGGGCCTCGGCCCGCTCAATGCGATCTACCAGGCCCGTTTCAACCGCTATCTGCATCACCGCGGCATCAAGGACACCTCGGACGGCCACGTGTGGGCCTTCCTCGGCGATGGCGAGATGGACGAGCCGGAGTCCACGGCCGCCCTCACGCTGGCCGCCCGGGAAGGGTTGGACAACCTCACGTTCGTGATCAACTGCAACCTGCAGAGGCTCGATGGGCCCGTACGCGGTAACACCCGCATCGTGACAGAGCTCGAAAGCGTGTTCAGGGGCGCGGGCTGGCATGTCGTCAAGGCGCTGTGGGGCTGGGAGTGGGACGAACTGCTCCGCTCCGACGAGCTGGTGGCCAGATTGGCCGTGGTGCCCGATGGGCAGTTCCAGACGTTTGCCGCCGCCGACGGAGCTTACATCAGAGAGCATCTGTTCCGAGGGCTGGACGTGCCGTACTCGGACGAGGACCTGCGGCGTGTCGTGGGCGGTTCACGGGCCGGTCACGAGCCGCGCAAGGTGTATGCCGCCTACCGCAGAGCCTTGGACAACCGCGGCGCCCCCACCGTGATCCTCGTGCAGACCGTCAAGGGCTGGACGCTTGGCGCCGGCGTCGAGGCGCGCAATGCCAACCATCAGATGAAGAAACTCAGCCATGATGAGTTCCGCACCCTGCGCGACCGGCTCGGGCTGCCCGTGTCGGATCGCGAGCTCGACGGCGACCTGCCACCGTACCTGCATCCGGGCCCCGACTCGCCGGAGGCCCGCTACGTGGCCGAGCGACGGCGTGGCTTGGGCGGCCCTGTGCCGAACCGGCGAGTCTCCTACCGGCCGCTGGCCGCGCCCGGCGAGCGCCCGTTCCGCGCGCTGGAGAAGGGCTCCAAACAACCGGTGGCAACGACGATGGCCTTCGTCCGCCTCGTCAAGGACCTCATGAAAGAGCCGGAGACGGGACGCCGCTGGGTGCCGATCGTGCCCGACGAGGCCAGGACGTTCGGCATGGAGTCGCTGTTCCCCTCGGCCAAGATCTACTCGCCGCTGGGCCAGCGCTACGAGGCCGTCGACCGAGACATGCTGCTGTCGTACAAGGAGGCGACCGACGGGCAGATCCTGCTCGAAGGCATCACCGAAGCCGGATCGATGGCCTCGTTCACCGCCGCGGCGTCCAGCTAAGCGACGCATGGCGAGGCCATGATCCCTTTCTACATCTTCTACTCGATGTTCGGCTGGCAGCGCACCGGTGACCAGATGTGGGCGCTGGCCGACCAGCTCGGCCGCGGGTTCCTCATCGGGGCCACGGCCGGCCGGACCACGATGACGGGGGAGGGCCTTCAACACGCGGACGGGCACTCCCAGCTCCTCGCCTCCGCCAACCCTGCGTGCCTGGCCTACGACCCCGCCTTCGCCTACGAGGTGGCCGTGATCGTACGCGAGGGCCTCAAGCGCATGTACGGGCCCGACGGCGAGGACGTGTTCTACTACCTGACCCTCTACAACGAGGCGCTGCCTCAGCCGGTGATGCCGGAGGGAGTTGAGGAGGGCATCCTCAACGGCATCTATCGGTACGCCGTCGGCGGCGGACAGGCCCACCTGCTGGCCAGCGGCACCGCGATCCATTGGGCGCTGGCCGCGCAGCGCCTGCTGCAGGAGGAGTACGGCTTGGGCGTTGACGTCTGGTCCGTCACGTCATGGAGTGAGCTGCGCCGTGATGCCATGGCTGCGTCGGGCGCGCCGTACCTGCGTAAAGCCCTGGCCGGGATCGACGGCCCGGTGATCGCGGTCAGCGACTGGATGCGTGCCGTTCCGGACCAGATCCGGCCATGGATTGACCGGCCATGGACGTCACTCGGCACCGACGGGTTCGGGCTGTCCGGCAGCCGCGAGTCCGTGCGCAGGCACTTCGGGGTCGACCCCCGATCGATTGCCGACGCAGTGCTCAAGGGCGTCGAGGAGTCTGCCAGGGGATGAACCGGGGGACCGGCCCCAGGCGGCGGCCCGGTCCTCAAGCGCGGCTCAGGCGTCGGTTCCACAAATCTGACCGCGAAAGAGGAAGATCACTGCGCCGGGTCGGGCTGGACCTCCAGCCAGTCGCGCGGGTCGGGGGCCGGCTGGTCGGGCAGGACGTACCCGGTGATGTTGTAGCGGTGCTCGCGAACTCGGCAGGGAGGACGGCCTCCAGGCGCTTGCCCCTTACCTCGACCGTCACCCGTTCCCGCGCCCCCGGCTCCTGCCCGCTGGCAACCGGGCCCAGGTAGGGGGCGATCCGGTTGTCGAATTCGGTCTCAATCCAGCGGGTAACACCTACCGGCCCGCACCGCGTCCTCGGCAACGGGCGGCTCGACATGACGTCGGTCCTGGAGGCCATCGAGGGCCGCACGGGGCCGGTGGTGGCACCGGCACCCGTCCCGGAGAGGGGTCGCGGCCCCTTTGCCTGTGGTGCGGGAGCTACTCGGCGTTGAGTGCGAGGTACTTGGTCTCCAGGTACTCGTCGATTCCTTCGAAGCCGCCCTCGCGGCCGAGACCCGACTGCTTGACCCCGCCGAACGGGGCGGCGGCGTTGCTCCGCCCGTGGGGTGGTCAAGCGCGGTGGTACTGGACGGGGGTGGCGACCTGGCCCCCGAGTTCCTCTGCGGCCCGACGGGCCCAGTAGGGGTTGCGCAGGAGTTCGCGGCCCAGCAGGACGGCGTCCGCCTGGCCCGAGGTGATGATCTGCTGGGCTTGGGCAGGCTCGGTGATCATGCCGACGGCCGCGGTGGGCATGCCAGCTTCGTTGCGGACCTGCTCGGCGAAGGGCACCTGGTAATGAGGGCCTGTCACGATCTTGGCGCCGGGGGCGTTGCCGCCGGTGGAGACGTCCATCAGGTCCACGCCGCGGGCGTGGAGTTCCTTGGCGAAACGGACGGTGTCGGCCGCGGTCCAGCCGTCACGGTCATCCTCGGGGTTCTCGGTGAGCCAGTCGGTGGCGGAGACGCGGAAGAAGACCGGCAGTTCCTCGGGCCACACCGCGCGTACGGCGTCGACGACCTCCAAGGCGAAGCGGGTCCGACCCTCGAACGAGCCGCCGTACTCGTCGGTGCGGTGATTGCTGTGCGGGGAGAGAAACTGGTGGATCAGGTAACCGTGGGCTCCATGGATCTCGACGACCTCGAATCCGGCCTCGAGCGCGCGCCGGGCGGCGGCGGCGAACTCCTGGACGATCGCACGGATGTGGTCCGTGGTGAGTTCCTCGGGCGTGGTCGACGCGGGAGCGAAGGAGGTCGCGCTGGGGCCCAGCGGAGTCCAGCCGAACGGCTCGTCCGGGGTGATCGGGCGCCCGCCGTCGACCCAGGTGCGCTCGGTGGACGCCTTGCGCCCGGCGTGGGCGAGCTGGATGGCGGGGACAGTGCCCTGCGACTTCAGGAACGCTGTGATGCGCTGGAACGCGGCTACCTGAGTGTCGTTCCAGATGCCGAGGTCATACGGGGAGATCCGGCCCTCGGGGCTGACCGCGGTGGCCTCGGTGATGATCAGGCCGGTCCCCCCGGAGGCGCGTGCGGCGAGGTGGGCGAAGTGCCAATCTGTCGGGGCGCCCACCGTTTCGCCCTGCGGCTCCGCGCTGTACTGGCACATCGCCGCCATCCAGATCCGGTTGGGGACGGTCAGCGATCTGAGGGTGACCGGGGTGAACAGAGAGGCCATGCCGAAACTCCTGATACGCGCCTGATTGGTCGGCCGCCAGACGAGAGGCGCGTCGCCCGCGCGGCAATATACAGAACACTCACAATAATTGCATACGCTTGCTATTTATTCCTGTCGGTAACCAGCGCATGCAAGCATACCTCGTAAGGAACCCCAGGAGCTCCACGGCGAGGTACGGCTGGATGTGGCCGAGCGGCCATCGCTCGGCAGCGCTGCGAAGATGGGCGGCCCGGCGTGGCTTCACGGTCGGTGGCGGCGCTGAGGTCCAGGTCGGCCCGCTGTGGGCCTCACCTGTGGTCGCGGAGGAAGGCGGAGATGTCGGCGCGGGTCGGGTAGTTCCGCAGGGGCGACGGCTCGGCCTGGAGGAACGCCGTGATGACGGCGGCGGCGCGCTCGTTGTTGTCGTCGAGGCCGTTCCACATATGGTGTCCGACGCCGGGCATGTATTGGGTTCGTTCGATGGCGGGGTCGGCGGCGAGGATGGCGGTCTCCCATTGGCGTACCTGTGACGAGCATTCGGCGATCATCAGCATCGCGGGGGTGCGGGAGCGTTTCAGCTCGGAGGCGATGGAAGGTGAGTCCTTGATCGTCTGCATGATGCGGAGGCTCGCGGCAACGCTGAAGGAGAAGTTCTCCGCGGTGTCCTCGGCAGGGATGCGGCCGGCGTCCTGCGCGCAGTAGGCGGAGGCGGTGTCGCTGCCGAGGTCGGCGGCTTTGAAGGCGTTGATGCCCTCGGCCTGCGTGATCAGGCCGGTGTCGGGCGGGAGGAGCCCGAGTTGGATGAGGCCGAGCGCGACGGCGTACCGGGGGACGCGCGTCGCCCGCGGTCCGGTCGGGGCCGGTACGAGGCCGCGCGCGGACGGTCGTCCCTGTTGCCCGCTGATCAGCGCGGTGGGACCGTCCATGGGGCCGGGCTCGGCGATGATCGCCCGGTGCACGTGGACGGCGACGTCCGGGGTGGCCAGGGCCCGGGTGAGCACGACCGCGCCCGCGGAGAATCCGAGGACGTCGACCGGGCCCTTGTCCAGGCGATCGATGAAGGCGGCGAGGTCACGTACGGACCTGGAGATCGTGTACTGCTCCATGGGCAGCAGGTCGCTCCGTCCGCCGCCGGGCTGCTCGTAGGCGTACACGTCGTAGCCCTGTCCGGCCAGGAGCCGAAGGAAGCGGTGGTCGAGCACGGCGATGTCACGGACGGGCCCTCCGTGGAGGTACACGAGCGGCGTGGGGCGCCGGGGGGCGCCGGAGGCGGGGGGATAGTGGTAGACGGCGACCCGGCTTCCCGTGCTCAGGCTCCAGTGTTTCGTCGCGACGAATGGCAGGTCGGGCGGATACTGCCGGGTCGTGGGGGTGGTGGGGACGCAGACCGACGCCGTGAGCGCGGCGGCGACGATCACCGGCGCGAAGGGCCACAGCCGGCCCGGCCAGGTACGGCCGCGGCCTCGCCACAGTGCGGCGATGACTCCGGCGCCGAGGGTGGTCAGCCAGGCGGCGATCCCCGAGCGGGCGCCGTCCGTCAGAACGATGAGGGTGAGGAACAACCCGGCCAGCCCCACGACGGCGAGCACGGCGAGGATCAGACGGCCGATGAGGCGGAGGGGAACGGTGAGTGGCATCGACGGTTTCCAAACGTTGTTTCAAAACGACGTTTGGAAACGCTACCAGCTCGGCTAGGCTGGTCGTCGTGGGAAGGCCGAGAACGAACGACGACACCGTGAAGGACCGCCTCATCGAGTCCGCGACCGAGATGTTCGCGACCTGTCCACGGGAGTCGATCACCATCCGTGCCCTGGCCGCCGCCGCAGGGACCGCGACCGCCGCCGTCTACTCGCTGTTCGACGGCAAGGACGGGCTGATCGCCGAAGTGCGCGACAGAGCGGTCGCCGGGCTGTCCCAGGAACTGCTGGCGGTGGTGGCCTCCGATGACCCCCTCGCCGACCTCTACGAGCTCGCGGTCGCGTACCGGCGGTGGGGACGCGAGCACCGCCACCTCTACATGGTGTTGTTCGGCGGCGTGCAGAGCTTCGACCCGTCCGGCGACGTGGGTGCCGCAGATCCCGTCAGGCCGCTCATTGAGGCGATAGACCGCGCTCTGTCGGCCTCCGCACTCTCGGGGGACGCGACCTCCATCGCGCTCTCGCTCTGGGTGACCCTGCACGGGCTGGTGACTCTCGAATTGGCCGGGGCCCTCGACACCGCCACGGCCGAGGCCACGTTCCGCTCGACGATCCCCGCCGCGCTGCGTGGCTGGGCGGCTTGACTTCGCAGCGTCAGTCTACGCAGCGCTCTCAGACTGTCCCTCGCCTGACGGAGCTACGCGGACGTCGCGCGGCGGGGACGGCTCGTGGCGCTCGGCTGCGAATGTGAGGACTGCGGCGGGTCCGGCAAAGGATTTCCAGAAGCTGCTGGACGGGCTCGTCAAGGCGGCAAGGCCGTGGGCTGATGGGACGTCGGCGCGTCAGAACCGGAACCGTACGATGCGGGTGGACCGTTTCATGCCTGGCAGCAGGTTCATGAGGCGATACATGCGGCGTATGTTCGCGGGTGCCTTGGCCATCAGCACCGGTGAGTCGTTCATCGGCGCCTCGTCGACGTATTCGAGCCGCGGGTGCCAATCGGCCAGCCCGGCCGGGTCGTTGAAGCCGCAGTGGAACTGGGCGTCGTATTTGCGCAGCGAGGGGTCCCATTTCGAGGTTCGCCACGCCCAGACCGCCACCGTGTCGAGCTGTATCCGGCCGGTGGGGAAGGCGTCGACGACGCTGGTCAGCAGCCGCCGGACGTCGGTCTCGGTCAGGTAGGGCACCAGTCCCTCGGCGATCATCAGCACCGGTCGGCCGCGGGGGACGCGTTCCAGCCAGGTCAGGTCGGTGACACTGGAGTCGATCAGGGTGTAGTGCTCGCGCGGCGGCAGGAATTGTTGCCGCAGTTCGATGACGGACGGGTAGTCCAGGTCGTACCAGTCGACGGTGGCGGGCGGGTCGATCCGGTACACCCGGGCGTCGAGGCCGCAGCCCAGGTGCAGCACCACCGCGTCGGGGTGGTCGGCGAGGAAGCTTCGGGCCCAGTCGTCGTGGGCCTTGGCGCGCACCACCGCGGCGAGGCCCAGCTGGCTGGTGCCGAATCTGCGGTTGTCGTAGTCGGGGTCGAGGCGGCGCATCGCCTGCTCGGCGTATTCGTCGCCGAGGATCGGGTCCGGCAGTCGGTTGTCCAGTGCTTTGGCCCTGAGGACGGGGCTGAGGGTCTTCTGCACTCCGACGAGTTCAGTGTCCTTCACGACAGCGACATTACTCGTATTTCACGAATTTCGTGAAGTTTGCGAATAGCTCTAGACTGTTGAGGCCGCGACGAGGAAGGGAGCTTCGGTGACGCGAGCGGACGAGGGCGTCATCGCCGTCTTCCAGGAACGGTTCGCGCAGATCATGGTCGAATACGGCATGCCCCGCATGGCCGCACGCGTGTACGCCGCGCTGCTGGTCACCGACTCCGGCAAGCTGTCGGCCGCCGAACTCGCCGAGCGACTGGGGGTCGGCGCGTCGGCGATCTCGGGGGCGGTCAAATACCTGGTGCAGGTGCGGCTGGTCGAACGCGGCCGCGAACCCGGCACCCGGCACGACTTCTGCCGGATCCACGAGCACACCTGGAGCCACTTCGTCAGCCAGTCCGACCCGATGCTGGCCCGGGTGCAGGTCGGCGCCGACGAGGGCGTCGCGCTGTTGGGTCTCGACTCCCCCGCCGGGCGGCGGCTGGACGAGACCAGCCGGTTCTTCGCGTTCATACGCGAGGAGATCAACCAGTCGATGGCGAAGTGGCGGCGGCTCCAGGAGGCCGGACGCGAGGTCGGCTAGGGCGACGTCAGATCATCCTTTGCCCCCGCGACGTCCTGCGCCGCCTGCGGCTTCTCATCCGGCCCGCGGGTCCACGGAGAGCTCACCACGCTCGGCATCACGATCGCTCGTCCACGGTCTGGGAGATCCTCAAGCAGGAAGGCATTGATCCGGCACCCGATCGGGCGTCCACCACATGGGCCGACTTCCCGCGCTCCCAAGCCGAAGCTCTACTGGCATGCGACTTCATCGAGACCGTCACCCTTGGTGGGCGGCGTCAGTACATCCTGGCCGTCGTCGAGCACGCAACCAGACGCATCCGCGTACCTGGCACCACCGCGCACCCGACCGCGAGCTGGGTCGCCCAGGCCGTTAAGAACCTGGTGATGGGATCTGGAGGACGCCGGTTGCCAGCTCCGTTATCTGATCCGTGACCGGGACGGGAGGTTCCCGGCGCTCATGGACGAGATCCTGGCCGAGGCCGGCATCCGGACCGTGCTCACCGTCCGGATGCCGCGGATGAACGCGATCACGGAGCAGTGGGTGCAATCGTGCCGCCACGAGCTTCGCGACCGCTGCCTGCTGTGGAACGAACGCCACCTGCGGCACGCCCTGCGCGAGTACGAACAGTTCTGCAACCGGCACCGAGCCCACCAAGCCCTGGCCATTCTTCCGATCATGCGACCAGCTTCGTACCGGCTCCGCGCTCGCCGTGAGATGCGAATGTTGCAGGCTTTCGACAGGTTGTTGAACAGGTGCATGGTCGAAAGGTGGGGTGGGGCTACTTCTCAGGTACAGGGGTGCCGTCGCAGCCGCGGTCGATGCGGCCCGTGTCGAAGTACGACACGAGCTTGGCGGCGCAGTCCGGCACGCGCAGGACGGAGCCGTGCACGTCGTCGTCGACGGTGAAGACCGTGCCGCCGATGGCCGCGTGCATCTGCTTGGTCCACTCGTACAGGGAGACCGCTTCGTAGCGGTGTCCGGACAGCACCAGCGACCCCTTGGTGCGGCGCACCTTCGTCTCCTGCACCGGCAGTGGCCAGCCGGCGCACTGGGCGGTGAAGGGGACGGCCCGCCCGGTGACCGGGTTGCGCTCGAGTCGCCGCTGGTAGGTGGCCCAGGCCTTGGGGAAGCCGAGCCGGCTGGGGTCCTCGTTGCAGAAGACGGCCTGTCCGGTGGTCGCGTTGAACCGTTCCGGGGCGTTGGGCGACGGGGGCCGCATGCCTCCCTGCTCGAGGAGTTTCTTGAGAGCGGGTGGTGCGGTGTCGCCCCCTTCCCGCATTTCCTTGAACGCCTGGGCGACCTGCGGCCAGTCGGGGGCGCTCTGGATGGCCAGCATGGCGACCGTGGAGCCGTCGGCGACCATCTGCCAGTCGCTGTAGTGCTTCGGATCGGCATCATAGGCGCGGCGCAGGGCCAGCACCGCGGTCCGCACCTTCTCCGGGGTGCTGCCGAGGCCGTAGGTGCCGTCGCGCTCGGCGATCCAGGCGGCCATCCGCCCGAAGTTGCGCTCGGCGCCCGCGGCGTGGCCGTCCTCGAAGTCGTCCAGCCGGAAGGTCACGGGCGACACGCTGTCCAGGAACATCCGGCCGACGCTGCCCGGGAACGTGCTGCGGTAGACCGCGCCGAGCCAGGTGCCGTAGGAGACGCCCAGGAAGCTGAGCTTGGGCTCACCCAGCGCGATCCGCACCCGGTCCAGGTCGCGGGCCGAGTTCAGGGTGGTGAGCCGGCCG
Source organism: Nonomuraea sp. NPDC052116 (assembly GCF_040680035.1). NCBI lineage: Bacteria > Bacillati > Actinomycetota > Actinomycetes > Streptosporangiales > Streptosporangiaceae > Nonomuraea > Nonomuraea sp. NPDC052116. The sequence continues at coordinate 198,274 of NZ_JBFAWA010000018.1, forward strand.
AGGAAGGCGGGGTCGGACGTTCCGCAGGCCTTGTTCCTGGCCACCCCGCTGTCATGGGCGCGCTCGGCCGCCGCCTTGGTCAGCGGCCCCGGCTCCGGCGGCTGTCCGCCCATGGCCGGGCAGTCGGCCTTGGTGCTGTAGCCGACCCCACGAGGGTCGAACCCGATCAGGTCGTAGCGGTCGTTGAGTTCGGCGTTCACCCGGTTCATCGAGGCGATCTGGAGCGGGAACAGGTATCCGGCGCCGCCCGGCCCGCCCGGGTTGAGCGCCAGGCTGCCCAACCGGCGCTTGTGGTCGGCGGCCTTGACCCGCGTGATCGCGATGGTGATCTGCCGTTCACGTGGCTTTCCGTAGTCCAGCGGAACGCTGACGGTTCCGCATTCCATCCGGCCCAGCAGAGCGCGGAACTTCCGCAACTGCTCGTCGGAGGTGATGAGTGATCGCAGGTCGTCGTCGGAGTAGGTGCGGCAGGGCTGCCACTTCACCGGCTCCTGGGCTTGCGCGGTCGCGGGCGAGCCCGCGACCAGCGATGCGAGAGTGAGCGCGGTCACGGCGACGGCTGTCGCCACGCGGCCTGAAGGCAATTCACGTCGGATCATGCGGCCAACCCTGCTGGCGACCCTGCTGCACCCGCGTCTGCCCTCGGCCGTACGTTCACCTCTGTCGTCAGACGTACGACCGAGCCGCCGAATCAGACTTTCGATGGACGCGGGCGCGGGTGGCGCGGCCGTAAGCTCACAGGATCATGACGGCCGTTCGCACGTGGTCACGCTTGCCGGTGCCGCAGGACGCGGCGCTGGCCGCTGTGCTGCTCCTGATCTGCGTGCTGGTCAACGACCCGAATACGATCGTGGCCACGACAGCGGGTCCCCTCGCCACCGGAGGGCCGGGCGTACAACTCACCCTCTGGTGGGCGGCGACGGCGCTGATCGCGATCGCCGTCACGCTGCGCAGGCGCCTGCCGCTCCCGATGCTCGCCGGCTGTGTGCTCGCCGCCGCGGTGCACGTGGCGCAGGCCGCACCTCTCATGATCATCGATCTGAGCGTGCTGGTCCTGCTCCATGCCGTTGCCGCCCGCCACGAGCGGACCGTCTCGCTCGCCACCCTGGCCGGCCTCCTGCTGCTCGTCACCGGATGGAGCCTGTACGACGCGCGTCCGATACCCGGGCCATCACATGTGCTCTCGACGGGCCCCGGCCTCGACACAACCTCCCGGCCGAAAGAGGTCATGACGGTCCACCGCAGCGCCTCCGCCGACACCTGGAGTGGCCTGTCGGTGCTCGGATCGGCCCTGGTCGCCTCCTGGGCGATCGGCTCCGGCACCCGCAGCCGCCGCGCCTACCTCGACGAGCTCCACGCGCACGCCCGAGACCTCGAACGCGAACGCGACCAGCAGGCGGCGCTCGCGGCGGCCGCCGAGCGCGGGCGGATCAGCCGGGAGTTGCACGACGTCGTGGCCCACGGCCTGTCCCTCATGGTGATCCAGGCCCAGGGCGGCGCCGCGGCGCTCGGCAGCAACCCCGTCGGCACCCGGGCCGCGCTGGAAGCCATCGTCAGCACCGGGCGCGCCTCCCTCGCCGACATGCGGCACGTGCTCACAGCTGTGGGAGAGGTGGACGACGCCTGGCATCCGCAACCCGGCCTGGCGGACCTGTCCGCCCTGCTCGCCCGGGTCAACGGGGCAGGCACACCCGTGGGGCTGCGCGTGGAGGGCTCGCCCGCGGCGCTGCCCTCGGCGGTGGATCTGTCGGCGTACCGCATCGTGCAGGAGGCTCTGACCAACACCATGAAACATGCCGGAACGGGTGCCGCCGCCAGCGTGATCCTCACCTACCGCGAGACGGAGATCGCCATCGAGATCAGCGACAACGGCCACGGCGGGACCACCGACGCCGGCGGCGGCAACGGCCTGCGTGGCATGCGCGAGCGCGTCAAGCTGTTCGGCGGCACGTTGACGGTCGGCCCCGGGCAGCAGGGCGGATTCGCCGTACGGGCAGCGCTACCGGTCCGGGGACACACCGCATGATCCGCGTTCTCCTCGCCGACGACCAGGCCCTCGTCCGCACCGGATTCCGCATGATCCTGGACAACGCCGACGACACGCAGGTCATCGGAGAGGCAGGCGACGGCGGGCAGGCGGCGAAGATGGCACTCGACCTCCAGCCCGACATCGTGCTGATGGACGTACGGATGCCCGACATCGACGGCGTCGAGGCGACCCGCCGCATCTGCGCCGGCACCAGCCGGACCCGGGTCCTGATGCTGACCACCTTCGACCTCGACGAGTACGTCTACGCCGCCCTTCACGCCGGCGCCAGCGGATTCCTCCTCAAGGACACCCTCGCGGACGATCTGCTGTCGGCCATCCGCGTGGTCGTACGAGGCGACGCAGTCATCGCGCCCAGCGTGACCCGGCGCCTGCTCGAACGCTACGTCGGCATCGGCACCGCCCCGGTCACCCCCACGGTCGGCCTCGACGTCCTGACCGAACGCGAACGCGAGGTGCTGAGCCTCATCGCCCGCGGCCTGTCCAACACCGAGATCGCCGGCTCGCTCTTCCTGTCCGAGGGCACCGTCAAAACGCACGTCAGCCGCGTGCTCACCAAACTCGGCCTGCGCGACCGCGTCCAAGCCGTCGTCTATGCCTACGAAAGCGGACTGGTTCGCACAGGCGCCACCTGAGCCGGCGGAGGGGGACACTCAGGCGGCCGGCGGCGTGTAGCGCGCGAGCTGCCTGCTCTGTGCCACCAGGACACCGTCCGGCCGCCACAGCCGGCCGTCGACCTCGACGTAGCCGTGCCGCAGGAGAGTCGATTCGAACCACACGAAGTGCCAGCCGTCCCCCGGCCGTCCTCTCCAATGAACGGTGAGGTCGACGGTGACGACGCCGCCGCCGAAGCCGAAGTGCCGATGCGGTGGCGGCGGCCAGGAGTCCATCAGCAGCGGCACGGTCGTGGCGCCGAGCGGGGTCCCGTCGGCGAACCGCGTCCAGCCGCCGACTTGGGGAGGGCCGGAGGCCGCCCCCTCGAGGAACTCCACCGTCTCCGCCGAGGGCGCCCTGCGGTCCAGGCCCGGCCCGGACCGCGATCGGCGGGCGTGCGTACCTCCAGCTCGGCTCGCAGTTGCGGTACCAGCATGAAGCGCGGCGTGTAGTACTTCGGAGTGACCTTCCCGCCTCGGGTCCGGCAGGCGCTGCCCGCCGGCGCCTCGCATATCGGACAGTCGAAGGACTCGACCGCGGCCGCCGAATCAGCAAGATCCCTCACGTCGCAAAACGATCGTGAGCCGGGCTGTGAGAGAAGGGTTTTGCGAGGGGTTATAGAACGACGCCCAAGGACAAACCGGACAGCTTTGGGTGGCGCACCGCCGTCTCTCATAGCTGAGGAGTTCTGACACCCTTGTGCAGGGTTGGGCTCGCCCTGCGCCCCGTCAGCGGCGGCGCGCGGCGGGGTCGCGGCCCTGCAGCCAGCGGGCCAGGGCCTCGGGGGAGACGCGAACGTACTTGGCGAGGGACGTGACGGAGGTGTGGCCGGGGTAGGCCACCAGGGTGGAGGTGGCGGGTGTTTCCCCAGGACGGCACCGGGGGGAGCGCGGCTGGATCCAGCGGGCAGGAGAAAGAAGCCCTGCGTCACACGGCCGCCTACATGACGGCGATCATCGTCGACATCTCCATGGCGTTGTGCCTCGCGTGTGTGTGGGCGGCTCCGGCGGCCGCGTCCGCCAGCGTCGGCCATCGCCCTTCGCCGACACCCAAGCTCCTTTTGATCTTTGCCTCACCAAGCTAACGAGACAGCTCGGACATAAGTGCCCGAGTACGGGCCGCGCAGGAGCTGCGGATCGCCAGCCTGGTCGCCGACGGCCTGTCCAGCAAGGAGATCGCCGCCCGGCTCTTCTCAGCCCGCGGACGGTCGAGTATCACCTCTACAGGATCTATCCGAAGGTAGGAGTCGGCACCCGTACTGAACTGACGTCCCTAGTAGTTCTACAGAAGGCACCGGTAGCGGGACAGGACATGCTTTGAACATGCCCGAGAACAACATCTGGAGCGAAGAGTTCGGCGCCGCTACGGACGCGCCGATCCTGCTGATCATGGGTTCGATGTCGCAGGGCGTCCTGTGGCCGGACGCGTTTATCGGCAGGCTGACGGCCGGTGGCCGGCGCGTGATCCGATACGACCACCGCGACACCGGCCGCTCGGACACCATCGACTTCGACAAGGAGCCTTATACATGGGACGACATCAAGAACGACGTACTGCGGGTGATGGACGCGCATGGCCTGGACAGCGCTCATCTGGTCTGCCACTCGGCGGGCGGGCTGCTCGGCCAGCTGATCGCGGTGGAGCGGCCGGAGCGGGTGCGCACACTCACCGTCATCGGCTCTTCGCCGCTCGGCGGCGCTGAGGGCGCGGTGATCATGCGGGCGTTGATGGGCGAGCCGCAGCCCGAAGGCAGCCTGCCACCGCCGGCGCCGGAGTTCGTCGAGTTCTTCCGTGAGCTGGTCACGAGCCCGCCGCCCGCCAGTCGGCGCGAGCAGATCGACCTCATGATCGCCGAGCAGCGCGTCCTGCACGGGACGGGGTTGCCCTTCGACGAGGACGCCGCCCGCCTGCTGCAAGAACACATCTACGACCGGGCCCGCGATCTGTCCGCCGTGGCCAATCACCGCCGGGCCGCGGCGGCGAACCCGGACTTCGAGCCGGTGGGCGTCCTGGACCAGATCAAGGCGCCGACCCTGGCCGTCGAGGGCACCTGCGAGCCCGCCAAACCCGGTCACAGCGCGCTCATCGTGGAGCGGATCCCAGGGGCGCGGCTGATGATGGTGGAGGGGATGGGGCACACGCTGCCGGTGGAGGTGCACGAGGAACTGGCGACGGCGATCCTCGCGCATACGGCGACATGATCGCCCTGCCAGGGCGTGGGCGCCGCCCCTGAGCGGGGCGGCGCCGGGCTTCAAGGAATGACCGAACATTTGGCTCAAATGATGACAAAAGGCCTTTAGCCTATGCAGATGATCTCCTACCGTCCTACCGTTCCGGCTGACCTCGACCACGTGACCAGGTGGAGCGTGGCCGAGCCCGTCGGCTGGATCCCCGCCGACCGTTACCTCGCAGATCTGGCCGAGAACATGTACCGGCCGGAATGGACGTGGATCGCCGAGGTTGATGACCAGGTCGTGGGACGGGCGCTGTGGTGGGGGCCGAAGGACGGTGCGCACCCGGTCGCGCTCGACTGCCTCGACGTGGATTCCGCCATGGGCGACCGCGCTGCCATCGCCGCCGAGCTGATCAGGGCCGCGCTGGCCGGATTCCCGCAGCCGGTGCAGTACGCGATCAAGGCAGCCGGCGGCTGGCGCGACGATCCGGCCACCTCGATGGCCGTGGAATGGCGGCGGGCGGCAGCACACGCGGCCGGCCTCACTCGGGAAGTGGAGCGGCTGCAGTTCGAGTGGACACCCGCCGACGGGGTGCCCCCGGCGACCGGCGTGCTGCGGTTCGCCGAGGCTTCCGACGAGGAGTTCCTGACGGTATTCACGAGAATCGCCGACGGCAGCCTGGACGCCCAGACCCGTGCGAACCTGGCAGCCAAGGGCGTGGACGCGACCGCGCGCGAAGAAATGGACTTCTATCTCAGGGCGCCGGGCAAGCGGGAGTGGTGGCGGATCGCCTATACGCACGAGGGCGAGGTGGCGGGAATGGCGATCCCCTCGGCAACGCCGTACAACGTGAACGTCGGGTATCTCGGGGTGGTCCCGGAGTTCCGGGGGCGCGGCTACGTGGACGAGATACTCGCCGAGATCACCCGCATCCACGCGGCCAACGGAGAGCTCCGCATCACCGCCACCACCGACGTGGGCAACGCGCCGATGGCGGCCGCGTTCGGGCGCGCCGGATACCGCAACACAGAGATCCGGATCAACCTGTCCAACGACCTCCGGCCCTAAGAAGTCCTAACAGAATGATCAGCGGGTGAGGCGGCGCCAGCAAATGATGGTGGCGGCGAGGGTCATGAATGCTTCGTGGATGTCGTCGCGGATCTCCCAGCGGATGCGCAGGCGGCGGAACCAGTGCAGCAGGGCGATCGTCTGCTCGATTACCCGACGATGTACACCCAGGCCGGAGCCGTGCGGGGTTCCACGGCGGGCGATGATCGGCTTGACGCCTGTGGCCCAGACCGTCCGGCGGTACTTGTCATGGTCGTAGCCCCGGTCGGCGTACAACACCTTCGGGCGTTGGCGCGGCCGGCTGCGCACCGGCGGGATCGACCGGAGCAGCGGCATGACCTGGGTGACGTCGTTGCGGTTGCCGCCGGTCAGGCTGAGGGCGAGGGGGATGCCGTTGCCGTCGGCGATGACGTGGTGCTTGGAGCCCGTCTTGGCACGGTCGACCGGGCTCGGACCTGTTTGGGCCGCCCTTCAGCGCCCGGATGTGGGAGCTGTCGATCACCGCCTTGGACCAGTCCAGCTTGCCCGCGGCATGCAACTCGGCCAGCAGGAGTTCGTGCGGCTTCTGCCACGCCCCGGCCTGATGCCAGTCCCGCAGCCTCCGCCAGCAGGTCATCCCCGAACCGAAGCTCAGCTCTTGAGGCAGGAACTCCCAGGCGATACCGGTGTAGAGCACGAACAAGATGCCCGACAGGACCCTCCGGTCATCCAGGCGCCTGCGGCCCGGATGATCAGTACGGCGCGGCGCGACCGGCAGCAACGGTTCGATTCGCGCCCACAGCTCATCCGAGACGATCCACGGTGGCTGCTCGCCCTTCCTCACACCCGTGATCAACTTGAGAGCGATCACCAGTATTCCTAGATCATTTTGTTAGGACTTCTTAGCCACCGGGGCCGGCCGATGCCCCCACCCGCCGTCAACGACCACCATGACGAACTAACAAAGTACTACTACAAGGCACGGATAGATGTGCAATGACGAATGCCCAGGTAGCGAGGCATGGCGAACGCCCGTACCGCCGAACTGTGGTCGGATCCCCGGCGGGATAGCCGGCTGTCTCGAGCGATTCGAGGCCGTGGCCGTCGACGAAACGGACGTGTAACCGCAAGCCGGCGAAACTCGCGTCACAACGAGAGGGTCGCGTTGTCGCTACCTTGGCGAGCCTGCCGGCCGATCATGGACACCAGGGTCGAGACGAGTTCCTCGGCCGTGACGTGCCACTTGTCAGCGGACAGGTGCCCGCTGACCTCCATATCGGTAATCCCGTGCACGCTGGTCAACAGCAGCGCCGCGAACTGACGGGTGTGCTGTGCGCCGACCAGATCGCCGACGATGGCGAGGAACTCGTCCTGGGCGCGGTCGGCCGCCTGGCTCGCTGCCTGGACCGCGGCCGGGTCTCCGGCCGGGGAGGCGAACATCAGCCGGTACAGGTGCGGCTGACGGCGGCCGACCGTCATCAGCGCGGACAGAGCGCGGCGCAGCTTGTCGGCCGGGGGCACCCGCAGATCGACGCGCACGGCCTGCACCTGATCCGCGAGCCGGTCCAAGGCCTCGGCTGCTATGGCGGTCAGCAGGCTGTCCTTGTCGGGGAAGTGCCGGTACGGCGCTCCGCGGGTGACCCCCGCACGCGCCCCGACCGCGCGCAACGTCACCGCGTCCGGACCGCCGGTGTCCAGCAGGCCGGCGGCCGCATTCAGCAGGGCACGGCGTGTCGCGGCGGCGGATTCCGCGCGGCTGACCATGCCGATCACTATACCGTTGACACTGTCATCTGAGATGCCTACCGTTGTTCAGGTGACAATGTCATCTGAAACTCGAGAATGCGTCGTCGTGACCGGAGCCTCGACCGGGATCGGCGCGGCGTCCGCTCGCGAGTTGGCCCGCCGGGGATTCCATGTCCTCGCCGGCGTTCGCCGCGAGCGGGACTACGACGCGCTCCGTGCCCCAGGCGTCGAGCCGGTCATCCTCGACATCACCCAACCCGACCACATCGCCGAGCTGGCCGCCCGCGTCGGCTCGCAGGCAGGTGCGCTGCGGGCGTTGGTGAACAACGCCGGCATCTCCGTCAACGCCCCGGTCGAGGCCCTGCCGCTGGACGAGTGGCGCCGGCTGTTCGAGGTCAACCTGTTCGGTCACGTCGCCGTCACACAGGCACTGCTGCCCGCCCTGCTGCGCCACTCCGGCCGGGTGGTCAACATCAGCTCGGTCGGCGGGAAGATCGCCATGGCCACCTACGGCCCTTACGCGGGCACGAAGTTCGCCCTGGAGGCGGTCAGTGACGCTCTGCGCAGGGAACTCACGCCGCTGGGCGTGCGGGTTGTGGTCGTCGAGCCCGGCGGGATCCGCACAGAGATGGCCGACCGGGGCATCGCCACCACGAGCCGACTTGCCGAGGCCATGTCACCGGAACAGCGGGATCGCTATGGGCCGCTGGTCCAGGCGGTCACCGCGCAGACCACCGCGTTCACCACAGGCGGCAAGTCCGCCGACGATGCCGCCCGGATGATCGCCAAGGCCGTGACAGCCGGGAAGCCTCGCACGCGCTACACCATTGGTCGCGACGCGGCCCTGCTCACCCGCCTGTCGCGGGTGCTGCCGGACCGGATGCTCGACCGCATCTTCGCGGCCGGCCTCCGTCCGTACTACCCGAAGACCACTACTGCGTGAAACCCACGTTCGAGCAAGCAGCGGCTGAACACGCGATTGCTGCAGGTAGGGCCTGACCCATTGGTAGCTCTTTGTACCTGGCTCTGCGCTTGAGGTCGTATGACGTCGCGGCGGGACCGCATCCAACCCGGCGAGGTCGGGGTGCGGCGCGGGGTTCCCGGGTTGCGCCGGGACGAGGGGGCCGTGCTGGCCGGGGCGTCGATCGACTACTACAACCTGCCGAGTAGAGGTGCGGCGCGCAGCCGTCAAAGCCTGGCCGGCCGACCATTCGAGGTCGGTGCGCTCAGCTTCGGCCGCGTCGCGGAGGACGGTACGGAGAATCCCGCGGCGCAGGAACTCCTCAGACCGGCCCTGCCCCACCGCGTCTATACCCGCAGCCACCTGCAGTACGTCGTCGAGGCGGCCGCCCGCGTCGCCAATCGAGCCGACCGGGTGTGCGGTTACCGCATCATCCAGGCCCCATGCGCGCTCCGCCACTTCACCGCCCGCCTCGCCCCCGTGGAATAGCGCTGGGATGCCGGATCTTGTTGCGGTCCTCTCCCAAGCCGGAAAGCCAGCCCTTGGCCTGAAACAACCTGATCAAGCCAGTGGGGGTCCGCACTCGGATCCCGCTCGCCCTAGGGCACGGCGCCGCCCTCAACTCACGCCCGCGGAAGGCAACCCGGTCGTCTTGTGGAGCCCGGGTCGAAACCACCTGGGTCACTTCGACCATGTCACCGTGCGCGGCCACCTTCGCCGCGAGCGGCGGGCCGAAGGGTGGTGTGCCCACCCAGGCCCGCCGCTCCCAGCAGGGTCAGCCCCGTCACACCCGCGATCGCGAGCAGTCGGGTCAGCATTTATGTCGGCATTTCACTCACTGACCGAGAACCCTCGTGACCGCGAGCGCGTGGATCGAACCGTCGTCGGTGAGCGCGAACAGCAGGTCGCCGCTCACCGACAGCGCTGACGCCACGCCGCCGCCCAGGTTGTACTCGGACAGCTTGCGGCCGGTCGCCCGGTCGATCGCTACCACGCGCCCGTCCCAGGTCGTCGCGTAGACCACGGTCTCGGTCACCAGCGTGTGCATCGCCGGCGACCCGGGTCCCGCCGCGGCGCACCCGGCGGCGACCCGCCACTTGTCGTCCATCGGGCTCTCGCCTGGAAGATAGCCGAGAGGTGTCTCCCAGACGGGCGTGGCGGGAGTGGCGGTGGCGGTGTCGTATGCCCTGACAACGCCGTCCACGCTCGCGACGTACGCCATCGAGCCTCTGGTCGCGGGGCTCGTCACCGGCGGCGGCCCCGGCTCACAGGCGCTCGCCGTGCCGAGCTTGGCGTGCCAGCTGACCTTGGCCCCGTCCTGCAGGTCATGTCCGCGGACGCCGGAGGAGGTCGCGGTCACCAGCCCCGTGTCGGTGAAAGCGGGCGAGGACTGGGTGAACAGGTCGCCTCCCGTGTCCACGGTGGACAGCTGCTTGCAGGTGGTCAGATCCATGGCGATCAGGGACTGGCTCGATCCCGAGTGCAGGTAGGCGGTGGTGGAACCGGGCCGCCGTACGGCGACACTGTGGAACTCGCCCCAGCCCGCAGGGGCGCCGAACCCGCCGGGCAGGGCGTCGCCGGTCTTCGCGTCCCGGCAGAGCACCTTGTCCCACGCCTGGTAGACCGCCACCATACGGTCCGGCAGGTCGAAGACGCTGACCGGGCCGCCCGCCCGGCCGTAGCGCCGTACGGTCGATCCCGCGACATGCTCGTCGTCGATCGTCTCCCACACCACCTTGCCCGTCCTCGTGTCGAGGGCGTAGACGCGGCCGACGCCCGTGGTGAGATACACCTTGCCGGCGTGCACGGTGGGGAAGGACTCGGCGTCACCGTCCAGGTAGGTGCGCCACACCTCCGTGCCGGTCGCCGCGTCGTAGGCGAGCATCATGCTGTACGGCGAGTCGAACGCCTGCGAGGCGACGATCACCTTGCCGCCTGACACGGCGGCGCCGTTGAGGTGGAACTGCTCACCGGTGCTTGCCGCCCAGCGCAGGCCGAGCCGGGCGCCCGGGTCGCTCTGGGCCGATGAGCGGGCCTCCTCGTCGCCGCCCTGCCTGGTCCAGTCCTGGCCGAGCCGGGGCTGGTTGAGCCGGGCGTCGGCGACCACTTCGAAGGTCGTCTTGACCGTCGGCCAAGGCTTGCCCGCTGTGTCCACGACGGCGAGCTCGGCTGCGTATGAGCCGGGGTGCAGTCCGGTGATCCTGGAGCTGACCCTCGTCCAGGACACGTGTGCCTGGGGGCATGGCTCGGGGGAGCCGCCCGGCGGCGTGTAGCAGTTGACGCGGCCATTGGGCTTGGTTTCTCGGCCGAACTCGAGGTCTCGCCCGCGCCAGGCCACCTTGCCGTTCTTGCCGCGGACGATCAGCTCCGCCGTGGCCGGGGTGCGGCCGTCGTCCTCGGCGTAGATCTCAAGGGGGACGCCGCCCCTCGCCCCGTGCACGCTGCCATCGGCCGGGCTGACCAGTGCGACGTCGTCGTCCACCTCGAACTGACGGTGCGTGCCGGCGACATAGCCGACGTCCTCGTTGCGCCGGGTGTCAGGGTCGTCGGTGATTCCGCGGAAGTCGAGGATCTTGTAGTCGGGCCTGGCGGAGTCGATGCCGTAGACGCCCATGTTGTTGACCTCGACCGACCTGGCGAACGCGCCCCTTCTGTATTCGGCCTGCTGGTTGTGGCCGGCGGCGAACATCCGCACGTCATACTTGGCCAGCTCGTCGACGATGGGCTGCATGCCCGCGCCGGGTCCCCAGCGGGTGAACAGCGAGCGGTGGGCGAACACCAGCACCTGCTTGCCTGTCGCGTGCCTGCGCAGGTCCTCACGCAGCCACTCCAGCTGCGGGGCCAGTCCGCTGGCGTCGTAGTTGTCCTCCAGCACGACGATGTGGCGTCCGTTGCGGTCGAAGCTGTACCACTCCGGGCCGAGGTTCCTGCGCCAGTACTCCAGGCTGCCGCCGTACCCGGTGGAGGTCGCCGTGCCGCCGACGTCGTGGTTGCCAATGACGGGATAGTACGGGTGGCCGAGACCGCCCTTGCGAAGGCCCTCGCGCAGAATGTCGTAGCCACCCTGGCGGCGTGGTTCGGCCGCGTAGTCGGTCACCGTCAGGTCGCCCGTGGTGATGGTCATCGTGGCGCCCTGCACCTCCGCCATCGCCTCGACCTGGCCCTTCCAGCGCGGCAGCGCGCTCTTCGCCTCGTCATCGCTGCGGTTGCCCACCTCGACGTCGGAGACCATCAGCCACTTCTCCGCGGGGTTGGCGGCGTTGGAGTCGGGGACCAGCGCGAAGTCGAGCCCCTTCAACGGTCCCTGCCCGGCAGGAACCTTACGGAAGAAGGCCGGCACGAAGTCGTCGCGCAGGACCGGTGTGTAGCCATTCGGGGAGACGACGCTGACCAGGTCCGTCTCCCTGCGGCCACGGTCGACGGGCAGAGTGTAGCCTCCGTCCGCTCCCGTGGTCGCCCAACGGGCGCCGTCAGTGACGGACACGCCGGGCAGTCCCTTCTCATCGGCGTCCCGGATGCCGTCGCCGTCCTGGTCGGTGAAGACCGTCCCTTCGACGGTCACGACGTCGGAGCCGGCTCCGGCCAGGGTGAACGTGACCGGGGCGGTCAGGGGTACGTAGCCGTCGTCGGCCAGGAAGTACGCGGTCCACGAGCCCTCTCCCAGAGCGCCGGTGCCCAGCGTGACGGTTCCCTCGGCGAGCGGCGCGTACACCCAGGTCTTCGAGGCGACGGAGCCCGGCTTGTCATCGGCGCCGTAGATGCCCACCCAGTTGCGTGCGTTCGGCTTGTCCGTGGTGTAGCGGAAGGTGATGGGTTGGCCGGTCTTCGGATTGGTGGTGGTGAGAGCGAGGCTGCCGACCGAGGCGTTCACGCTCTGTGCCTGCGGGCCGTCCGTGGCGGCCTGCGCGGTGCTGGGGGCGAGTACCGCGATCACGGTTGCCGCCGCCACGGCTCCCGCCCATCTCGTACGACGGCGCAGCCACACGAGTCCGATGATTGCCGGCGCCAGGCCGAGCATCGTCAGCATGACGGGCAGCGACGGCAGGGGCGGCCAGGTCAGGGCCGGCGCGTGTGAACCGGTGCCGTCGACAATGGGTCGCGCGGGGGTCACGGTCGACGTCACGACGTCGAACTCGGCGAGGATCTGCGACAGCCCGCCCGCGCGCAGCAGTGGGCCCAAATCCATCCGATCCACCGGGCACGACCATGCCAGTTCGATGACCACGCCCTCTGGGATGCCACTGTTCTCGCCTGACACGCCATGTGCGCTGACGGGGCAATTGCCTCCAAGCAGACCGGCCGCCCATGCGCCGGCACGGTCGGGGGAGATGACTTCTCTGTGCACAACCAAGCGACCGCTTGACTTCCCGTCGCTGGTGCTCAGGACCAACTCGCCGTGGGTGGGAATCGGATGGGAAGAGGCTGGACCAGCGCAGACTCCTAAGGTAAAGGCCAGTGCTGCGGCGAATGCGGCGATGGCGCGGACGTATCGCGATAAGGAAAGAGACATAAGGGACACATAAGAAAACTAGACAAGTTGCTCCTCGAGAGTCGACCCTCGGCGCAGATGTTCACCCCTTTCATCCCATGGGTTCACTGGCGAACACCGGACGTCGGCCTCACCCGCGGGCGACCCGGCTCGCCCTGCAAACCACCCGAGAGGCGACCATGACCAGCGCATCCACCCATCCAGTTCAGACCCGAACACTTCGCGGTACCGATGTGGCGGACCCGATGGCACCCCGCACGGCTGCGCACCATCCTCGCCTTCCGGCAACTCACCGCCACCGCCGCCGCATTCACCTGTGGGAAGCTGCCGGAGCACGGGGTCAGGCAGTGGCTCACCGCCCGCGGCGTCACGCAGTCATCGCAGTCATCACCATCACCGGCAGCGACAAAGCGCCCGAACGCCGCACCGGCACCGGGCAACTGCACCCGATCCGAAGCCCGCAATGACCGGCCCCGGTATCGCGGTGCTCTTGGGCACACTCCCGCGAGTCGACTGCCTACTTGAGGGTCTTGTGCAAGAAGGTGCCGACGGTCGCGGCCGTTACCACTCCGCCGACCGGATCGACGGCGAGTCCCATGGGGACCTGGCCACCAAGGGATTGGTGGCTGCGGGCCGTCCGGAATGTCCCTGGGCCAGGGCGGGTTGAAGCACGTGTGAAAAAGATCGGGTTTCTGAGCTTCGGGCACTGGTCGTCCTCGCCGTACTCGAAGGCGCGCAGCGCGTCCGACACCCTGCTGCAGTCGATCGAGCTGGCCGTGGCCGCCGAGGAGCTCGGTGCCGACGGCGCCTATTTCCGGGTCCACCACTTCGCCCAGCAGCTCGGGAGCCCGTTCCCCCTGCTGGCGGCAGTTGGCGCGAGAACGAGCCGGATCGAGATCGGCACGGGCGTCATTGACATGCGGTACGAGAACCCCCTCTATATGGCCGAGGACGCCGGCGCGGCCGATCTCATCGCGGGAGGCCGGCTGCAGCTCGGCATCAGCCGCGGGTCACCCGAGCAGGTGATCGACGGCTGGCGCTACTTCGGCTACGAGCCGGCCGAGGGCGAGACCGACGCGGACATGGCGCGCAGGCACGCCGAGGTCTTCCTCAAGGTGCTGGACGGCGAGGGATTCGCCAAGCCGAACCCGCGGCCGATGTTTCCCAACCCGCCCGGCCTCCTGCGCGTCGAGCCGCACTCGGAAGGGCTGCGCGAGCGGATCTGGTGGGGTTCCGGCTCGAACGCGACCGCGAAGTGGGCCGCCGGGCTGGGCATGCACCTGATGAGCTCCACCCTCAAGGACGACGAGAACGGCAAGCCGTTCCACGTCCAGCAGGCCGAGCAGATCGCGGCCTACCGGCAGGCATGGAAGGAGGCCGGTCACGAGGGTGAGCCGCGGGTCTCGGTGAGCCGCTCGATCATGCCGATCGTCACCGACACCGACCGCGCCTACTTCGGTCACGAGAGCGGCAGCTCCGACCAGGTCGGCTTCATCGACGCCACCACCAGGGCCATCTTCGGCCGCACGTACGCCGCCGAGCCCGACGTCCTTGTCAAGGAACTGGCCGCCGACGAGGCGATCGCCGCGGCCGACACGCTGCTGCTGACGGTGCCCAGCCAGCTCGGCGTGGACTACAACGCCCATCTCCTCGAATCGGTCCTGACCCACGTCGCCCCCGCGATCGGCTGGCGTTGACCTTCAGCCATTTGACGCTGACGGCGGACAACCTTCTGTGCGACACCAGCTGGGCCTTCCGTTACGTCACCGAGGAGGACGTTTTCCCAGAAGGCATGTCCGACTGGCACCGCGGCCGGGGCATCTCCCTTGGGGTCAGAACCGGATCGGCGAGGTCGAGACGAACTGGGCGGGCAGGTGCGGGGGAGCATATGCCACCCACAGGGACGCCAGCCGGGCGAGACTGGCAAAGTCGTCGCGGCGTACTGCGCACCGCCACACGTGCAGCCACAGCCCGTTGGCACAGCCGAGCACCCCGCCAGGTCACCGGCGCCCACGGCGTGCTCGATGTCGTCCAGAGCGGCCAGCAGCGAGTCCGGACGGCGCAAAGATCTGGATCAGGGATGTAATGGGAAGTCCCCGGATGCAGGCATGTGCGGCCGCCGCCGTCCATGGCCTCAAAGACCTCCACACCAGAGGTTGACCATGGCCGCAACCACGACCCGCACTCATGGCGGGGCTCACTGCGCATTACCTGTACCGCTTCAAAGGTCATCGCAGGGCGCTTGACCTGCAGGTCGATCTGAGGCGGCGGTACGGGCGACTGGGTCGATCGAGCGATTTGGCCGCGCTGTCCCGGCTCTTACCGCCCAAGTTGCGGGCTCACCGGCTGGTGACGCCGGCCACCCTGCTGGCCTGGCACCGCCGCATGGTCCGACTCCGATGGACGTATCCGCACCAGTCCGGCCGGCCCCGGACGTGCAAGAAGATCCGGGAGTTGGCGGTGTGCCTGGCGCGGGAGAACCCGTCCTGGGGATATCGCCGGGTGCACGGTGAGCTGCTCCGACTCGGCTACCAGGTCAGCGAAGCGACCGTGCGCCGGATCCTGCGGAGCCGGAGGGTCGGCCCGGCTCCACGAGACGCCGACACCTCGTGGAGGACCTTCCTGCGCGCCCAGGCGAAAGGGCTGCTGGCCGTCGACGTCTTCCACATCGACACCATCTCCTTGAAGCGCTTGTACGTGCTGTTCGTCATGGAAGTCGCCACCCGGCGCGACCGCCAACCCCACCGGAGCCCGGACAGCCCAACAGGCCCGAAACCTGCTCATAGACCTCGGCGAGCGGCTCGGCTCGTTTCGCTTCCTCATTCGTGACCGAGACACCAAGTTCACGGCACCTACGGTTGGTGCTGACCGAGTACGCAGCTCACTACAACGGTCACCGGCCGCACCAATCCCGCGCGCAGCGACCACCCAATCACGATGAGCAGACCGTCGTACCGTTGGAAGGCCGGATCGAACGCCGGAAAGTGCTCGGCGGGATGATCAACGAGTACCGTCGAGCCGCATAGCTCGGACGGAGAAATCCCAGCTCAAACCATGCGCGTGAGTCTTGACGCCCTACAGGCTACAGCCTCGCGTCCAAACGATTACATGACCGGTTCTCTAGGGGGAGGCCGGGCCGAGGCTCCATCCGGTGACGTTGCCCTTGACGTCGCCCGCGGCCAGCCAGGACTCCCCGTCGTCCTCGGCGATCACCACCGAGTAGACGCGCCCACCGGGAGACTTCAGCGGGTCGCCGAGTTGCTTGCCGCTGCGCAGGTCCCAGACGCGGATGGTCCCGTCGAACCCGCCGGAGGCGACGACCGCGCGGCCCTTCACCCTGCCCACCGCCAGGCAGGCGACCTCGGCGGTGTGGCCGGAGAACGAGGTCTGCTCCCGGCCGTTGCGCAGGTCCCAGACGCGGATCTTGCGGTCGGAGCCGCCGCTGATGCCCACCGGCGCGCCGTCCATCACGGTGGTCGCCACAGCGAAGACATCACCGCTGTGGCCGTGGAAGGTGGCGCCCAGAGCGCCCGTCTCCAGGCTCCACACCCGCGCGGTGTCGTCGGCCGACGCAGTCACCGCGAACGGGTGCCCGTCCATCGTGCCGGTCGCGACACCGAACACCGGGTCGCCGCCCACCGCCTTGGGCTGGGGTCCGGAGTCCTTGCCCGTCTTCGGGTCCCACACGTGGACCTTTCCGGCCTCGTCGCCGCTGACCAGGACCGTCTTGCCCGACACCCGCGCCGGGGCGATCGCGTAGACCATTTTCTGGTGGCCTTTGTAGGTGGGGCCGAGCGGCTCGACGCTCTCCGCGCCGGAGACGATGACGGCGCCATTCCGCAGCCGCCTGAACGCGGCCGCCTGCCCGTCTACTTCGCCCACGTCGATGGCAGCGTTTGTCTCCTCGCCGCCGGCGTTCTTCAGCTTGGCGAGTTCGCTGGGGCGCGTGTCGAACTTCCACACCTTGGCCACCCCCTTGGTGCTGCCAGCCAGCACCGCGCGCTGTCCGGCGTAGATGCTTACCGCCAGGGTGTTCACCTGGCCGCCGAGGGTGACCTTTGCCACCCTCCTGCCGTACGGCCGGGCGGCGACGCTGGTCTTCGCCGACGGTATGTCCGTCGCCGCCAAGGGCGTGGGTGTTGATGGAGAGTCGCTCGCTCCCCACCGCAGGGCCAACACCATCACGCTCACGAGTACCGCCACGGAAGTGACCGAGCCCACCACCAGGAGCTTGGACCGCTTGCGGCGTGAGTCTGTGGTGAGGGCGGCGGGTGGCGCTCCGGGAGCGGGTGTCCCGGCGAGCCCGGCAATGGGCGGTCCTGCTGACGGCATGCCGGTAGAAGGCGTCCAGGCGGGTGCCACTCCGGCCGGAGGAGCTTCCGCCGGTGGAGCTGCGGCCGGGTGAGCGGCCGGGTCCCCACCGACGGGCTTGGTCATGATCTGGCTGTGACCGAGGAGGAGGTGCAGGACCTCGGCTGCCGTGGGACGTTCCGGCGGCGCCTTGGCCAAGCAGCGGGAGAGAACGGCGCGCAGGGGCTCGGGGACGCCGTCCAGATCCGGCTGGGCGTTGAGGATGCGGTACATTACTGCAGGCAGTGTGTCCTGGCCGAAAAACGGGCGCCCGGTCGCGGCGAAGCCCACGGTCACCGCCCAGCTGAACACGTCGGATGCGGGCTGCGCCGGCTCACCGTGGATCAGCTCGGGAGCCATGTACGCCGGGGTGCCCACCGAGCCGCCGGTGGCGGTCATGTCGATCACGCGCGCGATGCCGAAATCGATCACCCGGGGGCCGTCGGAGCCCAACAGGACGTTCGACGGCTTGAAGTCGCGGTGGACGATCCCAGCCCGGTGGATGGCCGCCAGCGCGGTGGCCGTGCTGACCGCGATGCGATCGAGCGCGCCTCCGGACCTGGGTCCGTGCTCGCGGACGGAATCCTCCAGTGACGGGCCGTCGACGAACTCCGACACGATGTAGGGTCTGTCGCCGTCGACCGCCACGTCCAGCACGCGGGCTGTGCAGAACGCCGCCACCCGCATGGCCGCGTCCACCTCGCGTAAGAAACGCCCGCGCGCCTCGCTCCTGCTCGCCAGCCTGGCATGCAGCACCTTGATCGCCACCCGCTCGCCCGAGGCACGCTCGGCCAAGTAGACCACGCCCTGCCCGCCCTCACCGAGGCCCCCAACGATGCGGTAGTCACCCAGCTGGGTCGGCTCGCCAGCTTGCAAGGGGCGGAACATAGTTCCCGACGATACACGTTCAGCAGATCAGCGGCGATTCCGCACGTTCACGCACCTGGGGGTCGGGGATCGCGGGATCCGGCTTGGTCGCTCCCACGACCCTGCTGGTTGATTCGCGGAGCGTTGGGTGTGGTCCGTGACCGGGCGGTCGCCCCGGCTGCGGTTGGAGTGTTTCGGTGTCTGTGCAGCCGTCTCCATGGCCGGAGCCGTCGCCGCAGGTGGCCGAAGCGATCCGGGCGACGCGATGTCGTCACCGGGCCGCTCGCGCGCGTCGATCTGCTCGCGGCGCACCCCACCCCCGCAGTGTGTCCGCGCTGATGCCCAGCTGCTGGCCGATCCTGCGGCAGGTTGCGCAGACCGACTCGCCGTCGGCCGCCGCGTCCCGCACCAGCCGAATCGATCGCTCCCGCATCTCATCGGGATACTTCCGTGGCGCTCCCATGACTCCTACTTTGATTGGTTGGAGCCTCCATCAATCCCGGAGCGCTTCATGGTCCGCACCTGGGGAGTTCAGATCTATTGCTGCTGTTCCTCGCGCTTCACCTTTGCATTATGGCGTCGGTCTGGGCTCTCACATCGTCCAGGGCAGTTCGGATGGCCGTGTGGTGCAGAGCCCAGTCCGCTCGAAAGCGATCGGGTGCGGCTCCTCCTGAGTGACTGAAGCGATCAAGCCGTAAGGGCGTACCCGTCCTGGTAGCCGGTCTGATGGACGCGCTCGTGTTGCCGGGCGAGATGGAAAGTCCAGTACTCCTCCAGATGACCGTTGGCGACCAGCGCGCGGAGCTTCAGCACCGCCTCGGCCCCGGCCAGGCCCCACCGCGCCCCGGCCAGGTCGAACCTGTCGGCGATCAGATGACGGCACGCGCCCTCTACCACCCCGGTCGCGATCGGCCATCCCGCCTCCAGCGCCTGGTCATACCGCAGATGCCCGGCGTTGTTGGACAGATAGCGGATGCACGCGTCGATGCCGTCACGGTGCTGCGCGCCGGCTGTGGCGGCCTGCGCGGTCAGCGTGGTGATGACCTGGCCGGTGTGCCCGGCCAGCAGGGCCAGGGCATGCCCGGCGACCCAGTCCTCCGCGGCCGGCGCCGCGGGTGGGTGCAAACTCCACGCAGCAGCCCATAACTTCTCCAGCACGTGCACGAAATCGATCACGATGTGGACGCGGATGCGGCGCCGGGCGGCTTCGGCGATGATCAGGTCGAGCTGGTGGCGGGCCCCGTCGACGAGCACGACCCAGGGACGGGCGTGCGCGGGATCACGGGCCTCGGCATGGTCGAACACCTTGGCGATCACGGGGCCGGGGCCGGTGATGACCGAGCCGCACAGCCACTTGCGCGTCGCGTTCGGCCGGGCCCGTGGCGGGCGCCGGCCGAATCGCCCGCCCGGGACGGCGATCACATCGTGCGGCCGCCGCGCCGCCGGTTCAGCGTCGTAGACCACCCCCAGCGTCGCCATCCGTTTGCGCGCCGGTTTCTCCCCGGCCGCCAGCCGCGTCCGGAACGTGGCTCGGGCGCGGGCGGCGGCCTTCGCGGTCGCGGGCCGCAGCGCTTCGGGACGCATCGCGATGCCCTTGCCGTCCACGCTGATCGCCAGCACCGTGGACGCCGTGCACGGCAGCACGGTTCGCGCGGCGTAGAAGGCGTCGACATCGGCCGCGGCCTGGGCGACCAGCTGCTCGATCTGCCGTTTGCCGATCACCTGACCGCACCGTGTGGTGATCGCCGCCAGGGCGGCGTCGAACGAGCCGCGCACCGTCTCGATGACCGCGAGCTTCGCCAGCCCGGCCGAGTGTCGCACCGCCGGCAGCGATAACGCCGCGTCCGCCGGATATACGTTGCCGACGCCCGGGGCCCGCCACGCGCACCGGGTGACTATCACCGTCCCGGTCACCGTGGCGAGCAGGCGGTGGTGCCCGAGCTCCACCCGCCGCCGCGACACCCCGTCCGCACCGATCACCCCCGCGCCGATCACCTCCGCGGCGCCACCGTCCTGGTGGCGGGCGTGGCGTACCTGCTCCAGCTCGCGCAGCGCGCGCAGGTCAAGGTGGGCCTGCAGCAGCAGGCGCTGCAGCTCCCGGCCCTGCTCGGTGATGGTCTCCTCCAGCCGGTTATGGGCAAGCGTCCCGGTCTGCGCGTCGGTGAGGTGTCCGATGAGCCAGTTGAATGTGTTCTTCGCCTTCGCAAAGACGTCAGCGGTGGCCTCGGTGTCGTACGGTTGTGGGGTGCGGAAACTCAGCCGGTGAGGTTGACCTGAGGGTTCGTGGCTCGAGCATGGTGGGGTCTCGGGCATCCTGCTGACGGTGTCGTGGTCCTTCCTCTACCACATCCTCGGGCGGGTCTTTCAGCTCCTGGTCCTGCTGGGCCGCGGTGATCGGGCCAAGACGGCCGAGATCGTGGTGCTTCGTCATCAGGTCGCCGTGCTGCGCCGTCAGGTGAACCGCCCTGATCTCCAGCCGGTGGATCGGGTCGTGCTCGCGGCCTTGTCGCGGCTGCTTCCCCGCTCGTCGTGGAACGTCTTCTTCGTTACCCCCGCGACGTTGCTGCGCTGGCACCGCACGCTGGTGACGCGCCGGTGGGCCTACCCCTCCAAACGGTCGGGTCGTCCCTCTACCCGCGCAGAGGTCCGGGAGGCGGTGTTGCGCATGGCCCAGGAGAATCCCTCATGGGGCTATCAGCGCATCAGCGGAGAGTTGACCGGCATCGGCCTTCTGGTACCGCCCAGCACCGTACGCGACATCCTCAAAAAGGCCGGTCTCGGCCCGGCACCACGTCGCACCGGCCCGAGCTGGGGCCAGTTCCTCAAAGCGCAGGCCGAGGGCATCTGGGCGTGCGATCTGTTCCACGTCGACACCGTCTTCCTCAAACGGCTCTACGTTCTGTTCTTCATCGAGCACGCCACCCGCGTGGTCCACATCGCGGGCATCACGGCGCATCCGACCGGAATCTGGGTCGCTCAACAAGCCCGCAACCTGGTCATGAACCAGGGAGCGCGGGCCGAGGGCATCAGATTCCTCATTCGCGACCGCGACGCCAAATTCACCGCAGTCTTCGACGAGGTGTTCACCTCACTCGGCGCCCGCGTCATCAAAACACCAGTTCGCGCACCGCAGGCCAACGCGAGGGCCGAGCGCTGGGTCGGCACCGTCCGAAGAGAATGCACCGACCGGATGCTGATCTACGACGAAGGCTATCTCCGCCGAGTCCTGCAGGCATACGAACGGCATTACAACCGCCACCGTCCCCATCGCTCACGAGACCGTCGACCACCTCAACCACCACATACCCCTACTCCACCCGGAGATCCCGATCAGGTCCGCCTGCAACGCCGGCAGGTACTCGACGGCCTGATCAACCAGTACCAGCGGGCCGCATAGACGAGGCGGATAACCGCAGACCAGAGGCCGCACCCGGGTTTTCGCACCCCACAGGGTGCAGTCGTGCCGTCGTGAGCTCCTGGACCGCTGTCTGGTCTGGAACGAGCGTCACCTGCGGCGTGTTCTGCACGATTATGAGGAGTTCTATAACGAGCACCGAGCCCATCAAGGCCTTGCTCAGGCGGCGCCGCTACGTCCCGTCCCGGATCCGATCACCGATCTGGGCGCAATCGCCAACTTGAGCCTACACCGACGAGATCGGCTCGGCGGAGTCCTCCACGAATACTCACATGCCGCTTGAACTACACGGACGGGGTTTTCGGCAGGAGCAGTGCTCAAAGCTGGCGGGCCGCTCGCCTAGACTTCGCAGCTCAGACCCATGAATGGGATATTGGCACCCCACACGAGCGGCTCGTGCAGCGGGCAGCCGACCAGGGGGAGGGCGCGAACCGCGCTCGAACCCTCCCAGGTCGCCGCGAATCAGTGAAGACCGCCAGCCCTACGGGTTGGCGGGATCTGGCGGCTCAGCCGATTCGAAGTCCCGCTCCACGGCCCGCTTTTTCGCCGCCGCCACTTCGTCGACCGTCAACGACACTCCCCTGCTGTTGAGGCGAGAGAACACCTCAACCGCCATCCGCGCAGAATGGCCGCGCAATCGAACGATCGGCACCTGGTAGCTCCTGATGCGTCCGGCGACATACTGCGCCTCGCGAATCAGGTCGTCACGCATGGGGGACGGCAGCGTGGCCGGGATCCTCCTCCGGTAGGCCAGAAAGTCGATGGTCCTGATCACTGAACGCATGGGCAGGTACGCGAAAGGGACTGCATAGTCCGAGCGCCGATGCTGATAACGGCCGGGCTCATCCTCCGCCTCCCCCAGAACACGGTAGACAGACCACTTCCACTCATCGGGCTCCACCGCCCGGTGCCGGTCCTCAGGACGGGTAAGGCACCGGAAAAGGGTGGTCAGGCGTTGCAGCCCATCCAGCACGTAGGCGACTTCCTCCGCCGCCTCCGGCTCAGGTATCTGCTGCCCACCGAACTCGTCCGACGACGGGACACGTTCGTCGGCTTCCCACACCACGAAACTGCCGATCGGCAGCCCTCGCTCGATGCTCTCGAAAAGCTCGAGCATCTGGGTGGGCGTCCACGAAAACGGCCGCTGGAAGCGGGGCACACGCAAGTGGCCACGCTGAATGGAGTCGATCATCTCCGTTATGGAAACCACCCCGTGATGGGTTTCCACGTCCACGCCCGGATCCGCCTTCCCAACCACTTAGATGACCTTGCGCAGCTTGCCGAGGAGTTCGCGTAACTCCGCCGCGACCCCGGCGCCGAGCCCCGCGAAATCCGGCTCCGTCAGCCGTCTGCCGGCGGCATTGTGCAGCATGAGCTCAGTCAGCCCGTCACCGAAGCCGGTCCGCAGCACGTTGATGGTGCGCTCTGACACGCCGTCGTACAGGCCCGCATGCCCCGCCGGTACGCCGGCACCACGTCCCCCTCTACCGTGAAACCCCTTCTTCATGTCGAAGTATCCGCGCTGCGCCGCATCGAACGACTTCAACGCCGCGATCTTTTTTGAGGTCTCATGGTACGGCCGCACCGTCGCCAGGACCCTGTTGGGAGCGTAGTTCTCCGCCTCCCGAAGCTCCAGGACATGAACCTGAACGCCAAGCATATGCACCTCGTTGGCGATCTTGTGGCAACGGGTGGTCTGCCCAGGAGCCAGTCTGTCGCTGTCCAACAGGAGCGCCACACGGGGCGTGCGCTTGAAGCGCCCTGCGGCCTCCGCCGCCTGCTTCCCCGCCCGGTCCTTCCCTCCGCCGTGCCGGATGTCCAGGTGCTGCCGCTCCACCGCTTCCGACACGTCAGCGCCATCCAGGACATGACAGATGGCAAGCAGGAAACAACGGTCGGAGAACTCGTCCTCCACCAGCAGGATGGCTGGTTGACGCAGGTCACAGACGTCGTCACGGATGGTCGCCGCGGAGATGAACAAGGCGTCTTCCCCAGTTGCCCGCCATGCCTGCGCCACACTGGCCTTGACGGCGAGGTCGGAGTAGCCGGGCGCCAGCGTCGGGAAGTGGCGGCCGAAGAAATCGGCGGCGGACTCGGCATGGCGGGGGTCGATGACCCATTCGTGCTGGCGTCGTAGAAACAGCTGTATCAGCTCGTGGATCTCCGAGACGTGATCGGAGCCGGCGAACAACTGAGAATGAAGCTCAACCCGCATCGGCTTCCGATCGCTCGAACTGCGCCGTGGCCAGGGCCCGCGTCTCCTCGTAATCTTCGGCGAAGACGCCACGCGGCCAGTAATCCAGGTTGCCGAGGCGATCGACACCGATTCGCCGCACGGCGGCCGCGCCGTCTTGATGCTCCACGTAATAGATCGCGAGATCATCAGGGCCAAGGGTCCCCTCCGCGATCCGACGGCGGAGCCTGAGTATGAAGGTCTCGCTGTGCGTCTCGATGAGGAAACGGACCTTCGACTGCTTCGCCGCGGCGATGAAGACATCCGCCAGACGGGCGTGCGCGGATGGATGGAGATTGAGCTCCGGCTCCTCGATGATCTCCAGCGTCGGCCGCTTGGGCGGAGCCACCGCGTCCAGCGCGCGCTGCACGAGGATCGGCAGGAGTTGGGCGACTCCCGTGCCCGCGTCGGCGAGGCTGACTTCATATTTCTTTTCGGACGTTGATCGCATCACGGCCGAGTAGACACCCCCGTCGTGGCGGTTGATCCCGAGTCGCCAGCCGGGGAGGTTGTCGTCCAGGTATTCGTTGAGCCTGCTCAGCAGCCCACTTCGGGGCCCCTGCTCACTGTGGGCGACGATGTCCAACGCCGCCTCACCGTTGGGTCCCACGACCGAAGGCGGCATTTTTGAGCGGAGGTGATAGATTCGGCGCGGGCGCTCCCGGTATGGACTGAGATAGCGGATGTCATCGAATTCCGACCGGATGACTCGCATCGCTTCGACCAGCCATCCCAAATGAGTGGGATTACTCTCGTCCAGACCGTTGTCTTCAAGGTCGTCGTAGACGACATCGCCGTCCTCGTCGTACTTGATGGCGGGCAGGAGCCCGTGAAAAGGCAGACGAATATAGGAATACTCGTCCCCATCATTGTTCACATGGTAGTTGTGCCCGTATTCCATATCGCGATGAAAGTCATCATGAGTCGCTCCTTCTTCGGCCCACTCCGCCCATACATGCGCGGAGCCCGAGCTGACCTTCAGATCACTGACCAGCTGACGGTTCCACTCCTCAACGTTCTGTATCTTCACCGCCATGCGGTGGCAGGGCATGCGCTCGCCTTCGAGGTCGAGCTGCACATCGACCGTGCCGTGCGTGCTGCCGCCGTGCACCAGGTCGATGAATCTCGGACCATGTTCGCCGAGCTGGTCCAGGTCGAAGGGAAAGGGTGAGGTCGTGTGAATCCCCGTTCCCAGAACGAGCGGCACCCGCACGAGCGCGCTCTTGCCGGAATTGTTCTTCCCGAGCACCACGGTAATCGGCCGCAGTTCAATTTCTTGCCGAACTCTGAAGCATCGATAGTTCTCCAGCGAGAAGCGCGCCAATGGCATACGCCAACTTTAGCGTGCGCCAACGCCACATTGCCTGGCTTCTTGGCAGATGCCGTGGCCCGTGCGAGAGGGCCATGGCATGATCGTCCGCTTGGCGTGCGGTGTCAGCAATCGGCCGCTACCGGGCGTGCGAACCGCATATCGAACCACTGCTCGGCGCCGTACTCCTCGAACATCCCCACCTTGGTGAAGGCCATCTTCGGCCGCGAGACGCATCGAGCGGCCGTTCGCGGCCTGAGTACTTAGAGTGCGGTTCGCGAGTTAGTGACCGTGATGTCGCAGTGTGATCGTATGGATTTGTAGCGTTACCGCCGGTTGGCGGGTCCGGTCGTGCTGTGATGGTCGAGTGACTGAACGCAAGCCCTACCCCAGCGACTTAACCGACGCGCAGTGGGCGTTGATCGAACCGGTACTCACCGCGTGGAAGGCCGCGCACCCGTCCGTCAGCGGCCACGAGGGCAACTACGAGCTACGTCAGATCGTCGACGCCATCCGCTACCAGGGACGAACCGGCGTCCAATGGGATTATCTCCCGCACGACCTGCCGCCCAAGAGCGCGACGTACTACTACTTCAGCAAGTGGCGCGACGACGGCACCGACAAGACCATCCACGACCTGCTGCGCTGGCATCTGCGCGAGAAGAAGAAACGATTAGCCGACCCGAGCCTGGTCGTGCTGGACACCCAAAGCGTCCACGTCGCGGCCGGGGTCCCCGCCTCCACCACCGGAAAAGATGCCGCCAAGCGCGTACCGGGCAGGAAACGCGGCCTGGCCGTGGACGTGCTGGGCCTGGTCATCGCCGTGGTCATGCTGGCCGCCTCGGCGCATGAGAACACCGCCGGCATCGCCCTGCTGGACCGGGTCGCCGCCACCACCGAGGGCGCGGTGACCAAAGCGCTGGTCGACCAGGGGTTCAAGAACGCCGTCGTCGCGCATGGCGCCGGCCTGGGGATCGACGTGGAGATCGTCGAACGTAACCCCGCCGACCAGGGGTTCGTCCCCCAGCCCAAGAGATGGGTCGTCGAGCAGACGTACGGCATCTTGATGTTCCACCGGCGTCTGGTCCGCGACTTTGAGCACCTTCCGGCCAGTTCCGAATCACGGGTGTATTGGGCGATGACGGATGTGATGTCCCGCCGCCTGACCCGTGGCACAACCCCGCCTGAGCGGTGGACATGACCGGGCCCAAGCCGCCCGACATGCGCCAGTCCGACCCCGGCACCTGGCTTCTGGACCGGATCGACGCCCGCGAGCACTCCCTGACCTGCCAGATCGAGCAGACCCAGGCGGAGATCGACACTCTCACCGCGCGTCTGGGAGAACTCAGCGAGCAGGTCGAACACCTGCGCATCAGCCGCAAGACCCTCATCTCCCTCGCCGAAGAAGATCCCGCCCCGCCGGAACCGGCCGAGCCTCCGCCAACTGTCCCCGATCACCCCGCCTACCAGCAGATTCTCGCTGCCTTCGACGAGGCTGGCAGTTCCCTGCGCGCCCGTGACCTGGCCCTGGCCCTGGACCTGCCCCTGAGCCAGAACAACATCCAGAACGTCCGCGCCAAGCTCAAACGCCTGGCCAGCCGCGGCATCCTCGTCGAGACCGAGCCGGGATTGTTCGCCCAGCCTCACCCATAGCCCGAGCGACGACCCTTCGACCGGCCGATCTATCCCAACCACAACGGCGAAAAGGACATCAACTCGCAGAACGCACTCTTAGTTGTACGGCGCCGTAAGTGATGCGTGTGCCTGCCCGAAGAGCAGGACGGCGACCATCGCGGCGGGACGCGGACGGTGCCGCGCTTGTTGATGAGGACGGCGTTCTCATCGCGGTCGATGTGGCAGCATTCCATGTAGACGCTGGAGACGCGGTCGGCGACGCGGTGCAGGTCGTGGGGATGGGCCTTCCACCAGATGTCGACCATCATCTCCCCTCTCGCGAGCCCGGCAGGGGCGCGAGAGTGAGCAGGCCCCAGCCGTAGGACTTGGCCGGACCGATGCTGCCAAGGAGTCGTTCGGTGAACGCGGCCGCGTCGATCATGCGCAGTCGGCCCCCGAAGGTGGCGGTGTGCAGGACGACCGGCTTGCCACCAGCCTTCCTGTCGAAGGAACGGCATGCGCGGGCGGTGATGCGTACCTCGCGCGGAGACGACTGTGCGTCGTCGAAGGGGCCAGGCCGGAAATGGGCGGGTCGGTGCGCGCGGGCAGGACGTCGAATCCCCATTCTCGATGCGCGACAGGAACCAGCCGAGTTACTGGTCCGCGGTGGGGACCGTGCTGAGTGGGCGCAGCAGACTCCGCCATCGACTCTCCGGACTTTCATCTGAGGATCGTTGATCTGGACCGGTCGAGAGCTTTGGGAAGTCGAACAGCGCGCTGGCTGCGGTGATGACGGGTTGGACAGCGTCGAGGACAAGTTCTCTTTGGGCTGGGGTGTGCTGGTTGGAGTAGGTGGCAGTCGTTGCGTAGGAGGCGTGGCCGGCGATGAGTTGCATGATGCCGGGGGCGACGCCGCCGTCGCGGAGCATGGTGATCATGGTGTGGCGGAGGGTGTGTGGGGTGATGTGCTTGGCCAGGCCGCGTTCTCGGGCGAGGCGGAGTGCTGGTTGGAGGGTGCGGTTGCGCTGGTTGTTGTAGTCGATGTAGCTGCCGGTACGGCTCCGGAAGAGCGGCTGGTCGGCGTGGCAACCTTCTGTGCGCCGGGTAAGTAGGGCTGCTAGGTCTGGGCTGATAGGGACAATGCGCTGTTTCTTGCCTTTGGGGTAGGGCTTGATCTGCCATCTGCGGCCGCCGGTGGTCTCATCGAGCAGGTAGGCGTAGGTCTGGACGATGTGGAGTTGGTGGCCTGCGGGGTCGAGGTGGGTGACGTGGAGGCCGGCGGTTTCGCCCCAGCGGAGGCCCGTGGCCATTTCGGTGATGATGAACAGGGCGGTGTCGGGGTCGATGTCGTGGACGGCCTTGAGGTAGAGGGCCACTTCGGGGCCGTAAAGCACGGCTCGTGTGGCGATCGGTGCGGTCGGCAGGCGGAAGCCGGTGCAGGGGGAGGAGGTGAGTAGCGGGGGCTCGCCGTCTTCGCCTTGGTGGAGGGCTGCCTGGAAGACGGGTTTGATCGCTCCCCGGTACACCTTCGCCACTGTGGCGGCCGACAGTGTGCCCGCGCCTGGCGGTGCAGGTTGGGGTGAGCCTGCTGCTTGCCATTGGCGGAGCACCTCGGGGGAGAGGCGGCCCGTCGTTTTGACGGCGATGTTGTTGGCTCGTGCCCATCGTCGTGCGGCTTGTTCGTTGAACAGGGGTGGGTGGGGTTGGTGCTGGTTGCTGGCGGAGGGTTTGGTGAGCATCCATTCCACCCATTCCCGCAGTACGCGGCGGGTGACCTGGTCGAGTGGCAGGTGTCCGAAGAGGGGGAAGACGTGGCGTTCGGCTTCGGCGAGGTAGGTGGCGCGTTGGGTGGGGGAGGCGCCGAGGCGGGTGGCGTAGTTGTGGCGGGCGTAGTGTTCGAAGCTCGGCATCTCAGGGTCGTGCGTGGGGTCGTAGTTCGGGTCTTCGATGCCGTGGCAGCCTTTGGGGTAGCCGTGAGGCCTGTTCTCGCCGCTGAGCGTGACCAGCGCGGAGAAGTCGTCGGCGGTTTGGCGGTCGTAGCAGGTCTCGAAGTCTTCCTTGTTGTTCCTGCCGCCGCCGATGCGCCATTTGACCAGCCAGGACTTCGCGCCGTTCTTGGCCGTGCGTTCGATGATTCTTGCCACCTGTGCCCCCGTTGACGTGCTGGTGGCATGGTGACGGGCGCAGGGGATGGTGGGCGGCAGTGACGCGCGGAGCATGATCAAACGTCGACTGCCGCATGGCGAGATGCGGGAACATCGGGGGAACATGATCTTGTAGTGATCATTTACATACCGCTGGCAGCGGCCAAAATAGGCCCTTCGACCTGCGGTGATGTCGGTAGGGCGGGTGGGACTTGAACCCACGACCCACGGATTATGAGAATCCTCGGTTGATGTCGCTCAGTGTCACGGAGTGCTGTTTTGTATTGTCGTGGCTGGGATTATCCCCGTCGTCGTGTCGGTCTGTGCCGACGCGTGCCGTGCTGTATCGCATACAGGCGAGCAACCACCGAGCAACCATGCGTTCTTGACCATCGGCACTATGTGCTATTTGTCCCCATCTCGGCGCGGCTGTCTGGGGCCAGGCTTGCGTGGTGAACTTGAACTTTACGGCGGATCGAACGTGTGCGAGCAACCACCGAGCAGCCATCGCCTGGTCATCTGCGTCCACAGGCAGGATGGCTCGCAGCGGACCTCGGATGCGATGCATGGTCTGCCTGACGTGCATGGACGTGATTTTCGGCAGGCGTAGAGCTCGGGCGTTGAGCGCCTTCGTAGGGAAGCCGGTCACCCGGGTGACGGCGGCCTCAGCGGGCTGTACGGCTCTCAGGAGCATGATCCAGATACGCCAGAAAGCAGTATGGCGGCACGTTCCTTCGTCGCGAACACGCTCTGGCCCGGCTCGCATGTGCAACGAACGAGCCTCAGTCGCGTAGCTGTGCCTAGCCTCCATGGTCAGAACGGCAGACGATTCCGTTGAGAGACTTGAGCAGGGTCGAGGCGGACGTCGGCTCGCCGTCAATCTCGATGACGTTCTGCATCAGGAACGTGCCCAGGCTCATCGCGATCAGGGCGCGTGCCGCGAACCTCGCCGACTCCTCGTCGAGATCCGCCCACCGACGGGCGAAAGCGCTCAGGATGTCGAGGAGCTCGGCGGTGTGGTGGCGCTGGGACTCCCGCAGACCGGGGTTGTGGACCACCTCGGCCCACACCTGAAGCATGAACGGCGCGGTGGACGTCGAAGCGCCGTCTGCCAGCAGGGTGCGATGGATCAGGTCGATGACCTCGGCCGGCTCCGGCGCCGGGGCCGCGTCGGCCGCCTCGCGCAGGGCGCGGAGAACGGGTGCCATCGCGGTCTCGGCCAGCTCCCTGATGAGCTCGTCCTTGCCGTCGAAGTAGCGATAGACCCCGCCGGCGGACATTCCCACCTCGGCGCAGATGTCAGGCATCGAGGTGGTGTGGAAGCCGCGGCTGGCGAAGCAGCGGCGCGCGGCCGCGAGGATGGACGAGCGTCGCTCGGCGAGGTACTCCGGCGTGACCTGAGGCATGCCCTCAATATAGAACGATCTTTCGCCTTGACGCACGCCCCTGCCGGGAGGAGACTTAAAATCGAAAGATCATTCATTTTTCTGGTCCGAGGAGTCGAGCATGACCACTCACAACCCGGGACGTGTCGCCCTGATCACCGGCGGCGGCACCGGAATCGGCCGCGCGACGGCTTGCCAACTCGCCGAAGCGGGCTGGCGGGTGATCGTGGCGGGCCGCCGGGAGGCACCGCTCGCCGAGCTCGCCGCAGAGCACCCGGCCATCGACTACCGCGTCGCGGACGTCGCCGAGCATGCGCAGGCCGACCGGCTGGTCGAGGAGGCCGCAGCCGCGCACGGCAGGCTGGACGCACTGGTCAACAACGCTGGCGCACTCAGCCCCCTGCAACTATCCGACCTCGACGCCGAGGCGCTCGGCAACCTGTTCGCGATCAACGTCTTCGCACCGTCCTATCTGGTGAGCGCGGCAGTGAAGCATCTGTCCGCCTCGGGCGGCAGCATCGTGAACGTCAGCAGTGCGGTCGCGCAGCGCCCGAATGCCCAGGGCGCTTTCTACGGCGCGTCCAAGGCCGCCGTCGACTATCTGACCCGGTCGTGGGCCGCTGGGCTGGCCGAGCAGGGCATCCGGGTCAACGCGGTCTCCCCGGGCCCCACCGAGACTCCGATTCTCTCGTCGGTGCTGCCCGCGGAAGCAGTGGAGGCGGTCAAGGCGCAAGAGGCGGCCTCGCTGCCGCTGAAGCGTCGCGGCACGGCCGATGAGGTCGCCCGCTGGATCGTCGCGCTCGCCGACCCGGCCTCGGCCTGGGTGACCGGCCAGGTGATCGCCGTCGACGGCGGGATGGCGGTCGCGTGAGGCGCCGCATCCTGATCGTCGGTGCCAGACTCACCGGTCTCGCCCTGGCCAACGGGCTGCGCCGGGCCCGCGACGTCGAGGTCACCATCGTCGAGCAGGCGCCGGTCATCGCTGAGGCGGGCTGGGCGATCGTGCTCGCGGAGCGGCATCTCGACGCCCTTCGCCAGCTCGGCCTGGACCCGGGGGAGCTGTCCGCCGACCCGCTCAGCCGCGTCGTCATGTTCGACCTGGACACCTCCGTCCCGGTTGCCATGGCCAGGATGGGCGGCCGGATCATGGCCCGCTCCGCGCTGCAGATGTGGCTCTACGAACCGGTCCGTGACCAGGTGCGCACCGGCATCTCGCCGGTCGCGATCGCCGATCGCGGTGCATTGGTGGAAGCGGAGTTCAGCGACGGCGGTAGCGGCGAGTTCGACGCGGTCGTGGCCGCCGACGGCATCGACTCCTGGACGCGACGCACCGTCCTGGGCGGTCCGGACGCCAGCTATGCGGGCAGCGCCGTCCTGCGCTTCCAGGTCCCCAACATCGACGGCCTCGAAGTCACGTCGATGACGAGCGACGGGTCCCTGGGCTACTTCCTCATGAACGGCGGCAGGACGCTGAACGCCACCGTGTTCCTGCCCGGCGAACCCGACAATCACCGGGATCACCCGCTCGCCGCGCTCGCCGAGCGCCACCGCGGCCTGCGTGGTCCGCTGCGCAGCCTCGTCGAGGCCATGCGCACCGAACCCGTCGGCTACTACGCCAACATCCACCAGGTGCTGACCGACCGGTGGACCAACGGCCGGATCACCCTCGTCGGCGATGCCGCACACGCGATGAGCCCCCGGCTCGGCCAGGGCGCGGGGGTGGGCCTGCAGGACGCCGCGACGCTTACCGAGCTCCTCACGCTGCCTGACCTGCCCGTCCCGGCCGCGCTGGCCGGCTTCGCCGCGATCCGGAGGCCAGAGGCGCACCGCGTCCAGAGGCAGTCGCACGCGGCCACCGTACGGGTCGGGCAACGCGGCGTGGCGCTCGGCTTCCAAGCCGGGGCGGACCTGGGTACGGCGCAATCCGTACCGCAGGATTGGGACGAGCTCCAGGAACCCGTCATCGGGTGAGCCGTGACACCGGGTCGACGGCGCGGCGGGCGTCCCGCTGGTCCCCGCCCAGCGCAAGGCCCGCCGCGAGTACGAGAACCGCGTCAGCACCCTCGCGGGCGACACCCCCCGCAGCGAGCCATCCAGGCTCCAAGATCATCCCATGGCGGGTTTCCGACGTATCTGGATCAAGCCCCTCTTACGACCGACCGTTGTGTGGCCATCCCTGTGCGTCGAAGACGGCGATGGGGTCCAGGTAGTCGCGCCAGTGCGTCACTTTGCGATCCTGGATGGTCACGATGGAGACGAAGCGGTTGTCGTAGGGCCGCCTCGTGGGGACGGACGTGCCGTGGACTTCGTACTCCAGGACGACCACCGAGGTCTCGGGGTCTCGGTGGACGCGGAGGTTGTCCGCACCGTGCAGCTTCACGTAGTCGCCGTAGTCGCGGTACAGGTCGATGATCGCCTGGCGTCCCTCGACCCGCCGGGGGTAGCCGGGCACGGTGATCACGTACTCGAAGACCACGTCCTCTGCCAGAAGGTCGTAGTAATCCTCCCCGTCGACCAGGCCGTCCAGCCCCTCCTTGATGATGCGGAAGAACGGGCTGTTCGCCCCGGCCAGGGGCGTGTCGTCGCTGACGGTCTTGCTCACTTCGCCTCCGAGGCCCAGGCGTGGGCATCGCGCTCGGCGAACGCGCGGAAGGTGGCGGCCGGCCGGCCAGTGACCTTCTCGATGTCGCCGGTGGGCGTGGAGCCGTTGCCGACGATGATGTCGCCGGTGAGCCAGCGCATCATCACCGCGTAGTCGGCGGGGACGCCCGCGGCGAGCGCGCCGTGGATCCACGTCTCCTGGTCGATGTCGCGGTAGGCGACGGGGCGGCCGCTCACGGCGGCGATGGTGTCCGCGACGTCCTGGAAGGTGAGGGCCTGCGGACCGGTGAGCGAGTAGGTGGCACCGGCGTGGGTTTCGGGGTCCAGCAGCGTCTCGGCCGCAACCGCTGCGATATCGGCCGCGTCAACGAAGGCTTCCGTGTTGCCGGCGCTCGGGGCCGTGATCACTCCGTCGATGACCGGGAGATGGTCGTCGGCGAAGTTCTGCATCACCCACCCGGGGCGCAGGACCGAGTGCGTGATGTTGTGCCGGGAAGCGAGATCGGCCTCGACGGCCGCGATGTCGATCTCCGGCGGCGCCTGGTCGGCGTTGTAGACGCTCAGGTAGGTGACGTGGCGTACGCCGGTCGCCTCGGCGAGGTCCAGAAACGCGCCGACCTGGTCGGCGTAGCTGACGCGCATCGCGGGTGTGACCAGATAGAGGCGGCCGGCGCCGGCCAGGGCGGCCGCGTGGGTGGCCGGGTCGTCCCAGTCGAACCGGACGTCCGCTCCGCTACGCGCCGCGGTACGGGTGATGTTTCCTCGCTGGGCGAGCACGTCGGCCAGCAGCGAACCGGTCCGGCCGGTGCCGCCAAGAATGAGTGCGGTGGAGGCTTCGTTGTTCATAACTCCATGCTTGAGATCCAGAGCAAGATAATCCATACGTGATTCGCTCATTCTTTTACGTGAAGCTCTCGCATCTTGACCTTGGGTGCTCGTGCTGGTCAAGCTGATCCCATGGACCTGCTGACTGAACACCTGGTGCGGGCACGTGCCACCGGCGCGGTGTTCGCGCGGACGGTCGCCGAACCGCCGTGGGGACTGCGGCTGGGCGGTTCGATACAGCTGTCGGTGCACACGGTGGTCCGCGGCCGGGGCTACCTCTGGCTGGACACCCCCGGCAGCACCGTGGAGCTCATACCGGGAAGCGTCACGCTGGTGCGCGGCGGGCCGAACCACTACATCGGGCACGAGCCGGGCGCCGAATGCCTGGAGCCGGAGGAGTTCCGGGCACGCCACGCCCGGATGGGCCCTGGCGGCAACCCGCAGGCCACCGTGTTCCTGTGCGGCGCCTACCAGTTCTCCGGCGATGTCGGCGGCGGGCTGCTCGACGCGCTGCCTCAGGTGATGACCCTCTCGGCGGCCGACGACGACCCGCTGCGGGACGTGATCACGTTGCTGTCCCGCGAACTGGTCCGCAACGAACTCGCCCAGCAGATCGTCCTGGACCGCCTCCTGGACCTGCTTCTCGTCCTGGCCATCCGCGCCGACTTCCGCCACAGCGCGACCGCACCGCGCTGGTACCGGGCATCCGCCGACCCGAGGCTGGGCGCCGCGCTGGAGGCCATACACGAGAACGCGGCCCACCCATGGACAGTCCCCGAACTCGCCGCGATCAGTGGCCTGTCCCGCGCCGCCTTCGCGCGGGCGTTCCGGGACGCACTCGGCCAGGCCCCCATGCAGTACCTGACCGAATGGCGCATGACCCTCGCCCGCGACCACCTGCGCGCCGACGATCTCAGCCTGGCCCAGATCGCCGACACCGTCGGCTACGGCTCGCCCTTCGCATTCGCCGCAGCCTTCCGCCGACACCACGGAGAACCACCCGGAACCTGGCGGCAGAAGGAACGAACGACCGCAAACGCGCGACTGCTGACCACACACCCCGGCTCGTGAGCGGGATGTTCGGCCCCTGCACGCCGAGCAGCATGACCCCGCCGTCCGGCCGCAGTACGGTGACGCGGACTTTCGACCGCGGCTGTTTCATAGATGGTCGACCCCTGCGCGAGTACGAACGCTTCTACAACCTGTCCCGCTCGAAAATACGGTTTCGTGCTGTGAGCTGGGGTTTTGCTACATGATCAGGGCGGTGGCTGCGACCATCTCGAGGTGTTGTCGTCGTTGGCTTACCGGTTGGTGAGGGGCTTGTTCGGCCTGCTGACCGTGCTGATCCGCTCTGATCTGTCTAAGGATGTTGAGCTGTTGGTGCTTCGTCATGAGAACCACGTGCTCCGCCGTCAGCTCGGCAGTCGACCGCGGTGGGGTCATGTCGACCGGCTCTGGCTCGCGGCATTGTCGCGGCTGATCCGCCGCTGCCGGTGGCCGGAGGTGTTCCCGGTCACCCCGGCGACGATCTTACGCTGGCATCGCACCCTTGTGAGGCGTAAGTGGACCTTCACCGACAGACGACGCCCGGGACGCCCTTGCACTCGCCGGCCGGTCAAGGCACTGGTCGTGCGGATGGCGCAGCAGAACCCGACCTGGGGACACCGGAGAATCCAGGGTGAGTTGGCGCGCCTGGGCTACTCGATAGCGGCCTCCACGGTGTGGGAGGTCCTGCACGCCGCCGGCATCGATCCGGCGCCTCGCCGGGCCGGGCCGACCCGGCGGCAGTTCCTGACTGCTCAAGCCCACGCGATCATCGCCTGCGACTTCCTGGTGGTCGAGACGGTGCTGCTCAAGCGGCTGTATGTGCTGGTCTTCATCGAGCACGGCACCCGGCGACTGCACCTGGCCGGAGTGACCGCGCACCCGACTGGAGCATGGACGGTGCAACAGGCCCGCAACCTGGTCATGGACCTGGGTGACCGCATCGCCGGGCTACGATTCTTGATCCACGATCGGGACCCGCTCTTGACCTCTGCCTTTCGTGAGGTCTTCACAGCTGAAGGGCTACGGACCATCACCACGCTGCCGCGGACACCGAGGATGAACGCCATCTGCGAGCGGGTTGTCGGCACCCTGCGCCGTGAGCTCCTGGACCGGATCCTGATCCTCAGCGAACGTCACCTGACCTTCGTGCTCCGC
Organism: Nonomuraea sp. NPDC052116; assembly: GCF_040680035.1. NCBI lineage: Bacteria > Bacillati > Actinomycetota > Actinomycetes > Streptosporangiales > Streptosporangiaceae > Nonomuraea > Nonomuraea sp. NPDC052116. Next base: position 234,337 of record NZ_JBFAWA010000018.1, read on the forward strand.
GAGTATCTGATCCACTACAACAGGCACCGTCCGCACCAGTCCCGGAAACAACGTCCCCCGGACATCGCAACGCAGCCTGCCTGCAACGTGACCGACCTCAACGATCTACGATCCATCCATCGAAAACCCGTCGTCATAGGAATGATCAACGAGTACCACAACGCCGCATAACCGCAGCTCAAGCCGCGTAACTCAATATTCGAGCGGCACACTCTTCGGGGTACCGGAACGCCGTAAGATCACCGTCCGAGCCGATGACAACCGGCCTCGTGGAGGGAGAAACGCAATGAGTACTGCACGCGAGCAGGGATCGCCGCTCGACCTGCGGGAGCGGCTGGAACTGTGCGACCTTCTGGCCGAGCTCGGGCCGGACGCCCCGACGCTGTGCGCGGGCTGGACCACGCTCGACCTGGCCGCGCACCTGGTGCTGCGCGAGCATTTCGCGCGATGGACCGACGAACGAATGTCGATCGAGAAAGCCAAGGGCCTCGCGGCCCTGATCGATCGGCTGCGCGGCGGTGCCCCTCTCGTCCCGTGGCGCCTGCCCGGGATCCGCACCCTGATGAACGGCGTCGAGTATTTCATCCACCACGAAGATGTCCGGCGAGCCAATGGTCGAGGCCGGCGGACCGACCGTCCCGACCTCGAAGCGGTCGCCTGGCGGATGACCGGCTTCACCGGCCGGCGGGTCGCCCGCCAGATCCGGCCGCACGGCTTGGAGTTGCGCCGACCCGAGGGTGAGCCTCGTCGGTTCGGTTCGGCCGGAGGTGCCGTGCTCAGCGGTGAACCGACCGAGTTGCTGCTGTATCTCAGCGGACGCCGCGACGCGGCCCAGGTCACTCTCGAAGGCGACGCCGACGCCGTCGCCGCGCTCCGAGCCGCACAAGCCGCCGTTTGACTCTCCAAGCGGTGGCCACGGTCCGGGCGTGCCACGCCGACGGGGTGCCCGCGTCGTGCGTCAAGGGCGCTGTGTGTCGCGAAGACCGGTCACGTTCTCATGACCGCGCTGTCCAGCCCCCGGCAGCGTGAGCCGCAGGAGCAGGTCCTTGACCTCCACCGCCGCGAACCGTTCCCGGGCCGCGGAGGCATCGGAGCAGAGCAGTACGGGGGCGTCTGCCGGGTCGGCGGGTGGCAGCCCGTGGGAGCCGCGTACGGCGTGGGCGCCCGCGCCGAGCCCGACGACGTTCATGAGGTAACGCAGGCCGAGCTTCTTGCGCAGCAGCGCCACCCCCGCCCGCAGCTTGGCCGCCGCAGGGGACTCAGGGTCGAAGAAGAGCTCGGCAGGGTCGTAGCCGGGCTTGCGGTGGATCTCGACGAGCCGGGCGAAGTCCGGCGCATGGGCGTCGTCGAGCCAGTAGTAGTAGGTGAACCAGGCGTCGGGCTCGGCGAGCAGCACCAGTTCGCCGGAGCGGGTGTGGTCCAGGCCGTGCGCCGCCTTGCCGTCCCGGTCGAGCACCGCGGCCACGCCCGGCACGGAAGCGCACAGCGCGGCGACGGCCGGCTCGTCGGCGGGATCGCGCACGTAGACATGGGCCACCTGGTGGTCGGCGAGAGCGAACGCGCGCGAGGTCCACGGGTCCAGGTACTCCATGCGGTGTCATGCTGTCACTCCCAGGTCGCGTAGCTCGGCGCGGGCGAAATCGAGCTCGTCGGCGAGGTTGACGGCGAGTTGTCCGGGTGTCTTGGGACGCAGCGCCGGCGGCAGCACACTCCAGGTGTAGGTCTCCACGTCGAAGTGGTCGCAGAGCGGCTGGGGATCGCCCACCAGCTCCTTGAGCGCCTCGCGGAGCACGGGGACGGTCGTGGCCAGCGGTGCGACCGGGGAGACGTGCAGGGGCAGGTGGTAGTGGACCCGCCAGGGGCCGGGGAGCCGCCCGTCGAACGCCTCGCTCAGGTCGTCGGCGGAGCCGCCGGCGGGGTTGCGGGTCTGGTGCAGGAAGCGCGGCTCGGCGTACTCGTGCAGGGCGTCCGGGTGAGAGGTCTGCAGGGCGGCCGAGAGCTGGACCTTGACGATGGGCAGGCCCGCCTCGCGTAAGGCGCGCAGCGCGTCGGCGGGATGTTCCCAGGCGCAGGCCAGATGGGCGAGGTCCAGGCAGATGCCGAGGCGTTCGGTGTCGGTGTCCGACAGCGTGGCGATGGCCTGCTCGGTCGTTTCCACGACGCAGCCGGGTTCGGGCTCGAACCCCACCCGGATGACCCGGCCGGTCGTGGACTCGACAGCGGCCAGCCCCGCGGCCAGCTCGTCGAGGCGGCGCGCGGCCAGGCCGGCCATCGCGGCGTTCCACGGCTCGCGCCAGCCGAACGGCAGGGTGGAGACCGACCCCCTGGCCGCGTCCTCGGGAAGCAGGTCCGCCAGGACGTGCGCCAGGTCGAGGGTGTAGGTCAGCCGGGCCGGTGTGGTCCAGTCGGGGCGGTAGACGGCGTGCTTGACCACTGGGTCGTGGAAGGAACGGTAGGGGAACCCGTTGAGCGTGACGACCTCCAGGCCCCGCGCGGTCAGCTCGCGGCGGAGACGTCCGCGCAGCGCCGGGTCGGCGGCGAGCGCGGCGGCGACCGGCGCTGCCAGCCAGAGCCCGAGACCCAGGACGTCGGCCCCGAGGATGATGCGGACCGGGGCCGCGTACGTGTCGAGCTGGGCGATGATGCCGTCGAGGTCTTCCGCGGGGTGCACGTTGGTGCAATAGCTGAGGTGCAGCGGCGTTCCGGACGGGTGACGCAGCCGCATCAGAAGCCGCCGCGCTTGATGGAGCTGCCGGCGAACGCGGGCTCGCCGGCACCGGTGACGGCCAGCTCGAGGCGGCCGGACTGGCCGTAGAAGTCCACCGGGTTGCGCCACAGCACCCGGTCGACGTCGTCCTCGCCGAGCCCCGCCGCCAGCATCTCCCTGCCCGTTTCCAGGGTGAGCAGCGGGTCGGACACGCCCCAGTCGGCAGCGGAGTTGACCAGCATCCGCTCCAGGCCGTGGCGGCGGAGGATCTCCATCATGCGGGGCGGCGACATCTTGGTCTCGGGGTAGATGGAGAAACCCATCCAGCAGCCGGAGTCGCGTACGAGGTCGACGGTCACCTCGTTGAGGTGGTCGATCGCGACCCGCTCGGGCGCGATGCCGGAGGCGGCGACCACGTCGAGGCTGCGCCGGGTGCCGCTCGCCTTGTCGCGGTGGGGGGTGTGCACGAGCGCCGGGAGGTCGTGCTCGACGGCGAGGGCGAGCTGCCGCTCGAAGGCGTCGTCCTCGTCGGAGGTCATCGAGTCGTATCCGATCTCGCCGACCGCGACGACGCGGTCCTTGTCCAGGTACCGCGGCAGCAGGTCCAGCACGGGGCGGCAGCGCGGGTCGCCGGCCTCCTTGGGGTTGAGCGCGATGGTGGCGTGGTGCACGACGCCGAACTGGGCGGCCCGGTACGGCTCCCAGCCGAGGAGCGAGTCGAAGTAGTCGACGAACGAGCCGGGGTTGGTGCGCGGCTGGCCCAGCCAGAAGGCGGGCTCCACGACGGCCTGGACTCCCGCGGCGGCCATGCGCGCGTAGTCGTCGGTGGTGCGCGAGGTCATGTGGACGTGCGGGTCGAAGATGCGCATCAGGTCTCCTGCCTGGTGAGACGGTGGAGCAGCGCGGCCGCGTCCTCGGGCATGGGTCGCCCGGCCGCGGCACGTTCGTCGGCGAAGGCCGCCAGCATGGCGGCCGGCTCGGTGTCGGCCCGCTCGTCCAGCCGGTCCACGGCGTTCAGCGGCACACCCATGAACACGCACTTGAGCACCGCCCGCTTCTCGTCGGCGTCGCCTTGCCGGTAGAGGTCGCAGGTCATGGCGGTGACGCGGTCGGGCGGGAGCGCGGCGAGCAGCAGCGCCGGCGCCGTCCGGAGCTGCTCGGCCCGCGTCACGACGCACCCTCTTCGGCCGGGTACGGGGCCGCCCGCTCGGCGCGGCGCAGAAAGGCGAGGGATTGGGCGGCCACGGTGGGTGCGGCGTGCGAGTGGCGGGGGAGCTCGACCGCGACCAGGCCGCGGTAGCCGGAGTCGGCGAGCACGCGGAGCACGGGCGGGAAGTCGACCTCCCCTTCGCCGAACTCCAGATGTTCGTGCACCCCTCGGCGCATGTCGTCGATCTGGACGTTGACCAGGTGCCCGGCCACGGCCTCCACGCAGGCGGGCACCGGGTCGGGTTCGTTGCAGCGGCAGTGGCCGATGTCCAGGGTGATGCCGAAGCCGGTCGGAGAGCCGAGCTCGCGGTGCAACGCCCGCCACCCGGCGATCGTCTCGACGAGCATGCCCGGCTCGGGCTCGAAGCCCAGCGGCACCCCGGCTCCCCATGCCGTGTCGAGGACCCGCGCGCAACCCTCGACCAGGCGTTCCCAGGCGAGGGCCGGATCGACGTGGGCGGGGCGTACTCCGGACCAGAACGACACCGCCTCGGCGCCCAGATCGGCGCCGATGGCGACGGCCCGGCGCAGGAAGTCCACCCGCGTTTCCCGGTCGTCGTCGAGCAGCGTGGGGGCGTGCTTGCGCCGCGGGTCGAGCAGGAAGCGGGCGCCGGTCTCGATGACCACCCCCAGGCCGAGGGTACGCAGGCGGTCGGCGAGCTTGGCCACCCGCGGCCCGAGCCCGTCGGCGTAAGGGTCGAGGTGGTGGTGGTCGAGGGTCAGGGCCACCCCGGCGTAGCCGAGATCGGCGATGACGTCGAGAGCGTCCGCCAGGCGGTGGTTGGCGAAGCCGTTGGTGCCGTAGCCGAATCTGATCATGTCGGTGAGAGCTTTCCGACCAGGCGGCGGGCCGGCGGGACCGCCGCGGCGACCCCGGCGGCGGCCCCCGCGGCCACGTCACCGGGGACGGAGAGCGCGGCGGGCGCCCGCACGAGTTCGCGCGGGCCCGTCATCGGCCCACCTCCGGCGTTTCCTCCCCGTCCTCCGCGCCGAGCACGGTGACGAAGTCGCGCAGCGCCTGCCACTGGGCGGCCAGAGCGTGCGGGACCGGGCCGAGGGGGTCCTTGAAGAAGAAGGCCAGCTCGGTCAGTGGGCCCGTCCGCCCGGCGCGGTGGGCGGACGCCGTCAGCCGGGCCAGGTCGAGGATCAGGGGCGCGGCCAGTGCGGAGTCGCAACCGTGCCAGGTGAACTCCATCCGCATCGCGGTGCCGAGGAAACCCTCGAAGGTGACCAGGTCCCAGGCGGTCTTGAAGTCGCCGAGGTCTTCCAGGTAGTCGATGCGGGTCTCGCCCTGCGGCGCGTACCCGAGGGTCTCGGCCAGCACGCGCTGCTTGCTGGCGGCCTTGGCCGCGTTGGCGCCGGGCTGGGCGAGGTTGGCGCCGTCGCCGCCGCCCAGCAGGTTGACACCGGACCAGGTGCGCACTTTCAGGTTGCGCTGGGCGAACATCGGGGCGAGCACCGACTTCACGAGGGTCTCGCCGGTCTTGCCGTCGTGCCCGGCATAGGGGAGGCGCAGCCGGAGGGCGAGGGTGTCGAGGGCGGGCAATCGGGCGCCCGTCGAGGGGGTGAAGTCGACGTACGGGCAGCCGGCGAGCAGCGCGGCGTAGGCGGCCAGCGAGCTGGGCGGGAGGACGGGATCGGGGCCCGCCAGCGCGGCCTGGAGCGCGTCGGGGTCGGCGTGGGCGGGGTGGGATGGGGGAGTGGGTTCGGTGGTCGAGACGTTGATCACGACGACCCGGTCCAGGTCGTGGCGGCGGCGGAAACGGTCGAGGTCCGCGCCGATGGCCCGCGCCACCTCGGCCTGGGTGGCGCCGGAGGACTGCCCGGCCGTCCCCGCCGCCGTACCCCCGGCAGCGGGGGCGTGGACCGCGCCGGGCGGAGCCGGGGTCTCGGCGGCTGGGGGCAGGGGGCGCACGTCCTGCTCGATGCCGAGCAGGTCGCCGTGTACGGCCCGGACCAGCGCGGCCGGGACGATGCCCGCCTCGGCCAGCGCCGCGGCCTTCTTGTCGAGGGGGACGGAGGTGATGTCGTGGCCGCCGAAGACCAGGTCGCCGATGCCGGGCCGGACGAGGTCGCGCAGCTCGGGCGACTCCAGGACGCAGCCGGTGGGTGCGGCCAGGCCGGCCCGTACGGCGAGCGCTCCGATCATGCTCGTGACGGCGACCGATCCGCGCGCTCCGATCAGCCAAACTCCCGTGTTCATGTGGCTCTCCTTCACGCGCGGGGCGGCGAGGGCGGCCCGCCGCCCCGCGATGGGTCATTCGGCGGAGAAGGCGGCGTCGAAGGCTGCGGCGGGCGGCGTGATCGCGTTGAAGCGGCGGATCAGGTCCAGCGCGTCAGGCGCCCCGTGCAGCCGGTCCATGCCCGCGTCCTCCCACTCGATCGAGATGGGGCCGTCGTAGCCGATCGCGTTCAGTGCGCGGAAGCAGTCCTCCCAGGGCACGTCGCCGCGCCCGGTGGAGACGAAGTCCCAGCCCCGCCGCAGGTCGGCCCAGGGCAGGTGCGAGGACAGGCGGCCGCGGCGGCCGTCGCCGGTGCGCACCTTGGCGTCCTTGCAGTCGACGTGGTAGATCCGGTCGGCGAAGTCCAGGATGAACCCGGCCGGGTCCAGGTCCTGCCACACCATGTGGGAGGGGTCCCAGTTCAGTCCGAAGGCGGGCCGGTGGCCGATCGCCTCCAGCGTGCGCACGGTGGTGTGGTAGTCGTAGGCGATCTCGCTCGGGTGCACCTCGTGTGCGAAGCGCACGCCGACCTCGTCGAAGACGTCGAGGATCGGGTTCCAGCGCGCGGCGAAGTCGGCGTACCCGGCGTCGATCATCGAGGCGGGCACGGGCGGGAACATCGCCACCGTGTGCCAGATGGACGAGCCGGTGAAGCCGACCACCGTGCCGACGCCCAGCTTGGCGGCGGCCCTGGCGGTGTTCTTGATCTCCTCCGCGGCGCGCCGCCGCACTCCCTCGGGCTCGCCGTCGCCCCAGACACGTGCGGGCAGGATGCCCCTGTGCCGCTCGTCGATCGGGTTGTCGCAGACGGCCTGCCCGACCAGGTGGTTGGAGATCGTCCACACCTTGAGGTTGTGCTTGGCCAGCAGCTCCAGCCGTCGCTCGACATAGGAGTCGTCGGACACCGCCTTGTCGACCTCGAAGTGGTCACCCCAGCAGGCGATCTCCAGGCCGTCGAAGCCCCACTCGGAGGCCAGGCGGCACACTTCTTCGAACGGCAGGTCGGCCCACTGGCCGGTGAACAGAGTGATCGGTCTGGTCATGAACCCTCCACGGGGATCGGACGGCTGCCCTGAGCCGCGCTCGCCTCGATGCGCACTGCGGCGTCGTCCACGGTGACGGTGCCCCTTCCGGCCGACCGGCCCACCCCGATGTGCGGGGTCATGACTCGAATCCCAGCGGCAGGTACTGGGCCGCGTTCTCCTTGGTGACGGTCTCCGAGGCCAGCGTGATCGACTGCGGCACCTGCTTCTCCAGCAGGTCGCTCATGCCCTTGCCCTGCGCGATCAGGCGGGCCAGCTTGATCGCCGAGGCCGCCATGGTGGGGCTGTAGGTGACGGTGGCCTTCAGCACCCCGGAGTCGGCCTGGATGTCGCGCATCGCGTTGGCCGATCCGGCGCCGCCGACCATGAAGAACTCGTTGCGCCCGGCCTCCTTGATCGCGGCCAGCACGCCGATGCCCTGGTCGTCGTCGTGGTTCCAGATCGCGTCGATCTTCTTGTGCGCCTGCAGCAGGTTGGTGGCCACCTTGGTGCCGGACTCCACGGTGAACTGCGCGTCCTGCTGGGCGGCCACGCTGAACCCGTACGTCTTGAGCGCGTCGGCGAAGCCCTTGCTGCGGTCCTGGGTGAGCGGCAGCGTGGCGATGCCCTGGATCTCCAGGATCACGGGGTTGGCGACGCCCTTGTCCTTGAGCTGCTTGCCGATGTAGTGCCCGGCGGCGACGCCCATGCCGTAGTTGTCGCCGCCGATCCAGGTCCGGTACGACAGCTTGTCAGGGAAGATCCGGTCCAGGTTGACCACGGGGATGCCCGCGTCGGTGGCCTGGCGGGCGATCTGGTTGAGCTGCTGGCCGTCGTTGGGCAGGATCACCAGCGCGCCCACCTTGGCCGCGATCAGCGACTCGACCGCGCTGATCTGCGCGTTGATGTCGTTCGTCGGCTCGACCGGCTTGAACTCCACGTCCGAGTACTGCTTCGCGGCGTCCTGGGCGTTCTTCGTGATGGCCGCGATCCAGCCGTGATCGGCCGCGGGCGCCGAGAAGCCGATGACGACCTTCTCGCCGGGGACGTCGTTGCCCGCGGTGGCGGCGGGCGCCGGTGCGGCGGCGCTGCTCGATGTCGCGGCCGGCTCGTTGCTCGTGCACGCGCTCACCAGGGCGCCGACCCCGACGACGCCGCCGCCGACGAGGAAGCCGCGACGCGGTAAGGAAGTGGACATGTGAATTTCTCCTTGCGAGGGGGGTGTCGGGTCAGACGGGTGAGCGCAGGGCGCGCCGCTGGAGCAGCACGGCCACCACGATGATCAGGCCCTTGGCGATCAGCTGGTCGCTGGTGTTGAGCCCGTTGAGAATGAACAGGTTCGTGATCAGGGTGAAGATCAGCAGGCCGAGGATGGAGCCGATGATCGTGCCGCGGCCCCCGGTGAGCAGCGTGCCGCCGATGATGACGGCGGCGATGGCGTCGAGCTCGTACAGGTCGCCGTGGGTGGACGAACCGGTCGTCGTACGCGCCATGATCAGCACCGCGGCGATGCCGCAGCACAGCCCCGACAGTGCGTAGAGCAGCATGGTGTGGCGGCGCACGTCGATGCCGGCCAGCCGGGCCGCCTCGGGGTTGCCCCCGACCGCGTACGTACGCCGTCCGAAGGTGGTGCGGTTCAGCAGCACCCAGCCCAGCACCACCACGACCGCGAAGACGTAGACCAGCAGCGGGATGCCCAGCAGCCGCGTGGTCGACAGGTCCACGATGGCCTCGTTGCCCTGCTGCACCAGCTGCGTCTTGCGGTCCGACATGCGTTGTGCCATGCCGCGGGCGGCCACCAGCATCGCCAGGGTGGCGATGAACGGCACCAGCCGCCCGTAGGCGATCAGCAACCCGTTGATCAATCCGGCCCCGGTCCCCACCAGTACGGCACAGATGATCATCACGAACGGGCCGTAGGACTGGGTGGCCAGCGTGGTCGCCCATACGGAGGCCAGCGCCATCACGGCGCCGACGGACAGGTCGATCCCGCCACCGATGATCACGAAGGTGGCCCCGACGGTGATCACGCCGATGGTCGCGGCCAGGGACAGGATGCTCACCAGATTGGAGGCGGTGGCGAAGGTGTCGGGCACCGTCACCAGGCCCACCACGGCCAGGAGCCCCAGGGCGGCGATCAGCCCCAGGTGTCGGATCTCACCCAGCTTGAGCCGGGATCCACCCCCGGGAGCGGGGGCCGGCGCGGCCGCGCGCCCGACCAGCGAGGGTGTCGAAGGCTCGCTCATACCGGGCTTCCTTCCATGATCATGTCGAGGATGTCGTGTTCGCGGAGGTCCCGGGCGTCGCCGTCCCTGATGAGCCGCCCCTGCCTGATGACGAGCACCCGGTCGGCCAGGCCGAGCACCTCGGGCACCTCGCTGGAGACCAGCAGCACCCCGATTCCCTGGTCGGCGAGCCGGCGCACCACCGCGTACAGCTCGGCCCTGGCGCCGACGTCCACGCCCCTGGTCGGCTCGTCGAGCAGCAGGAGCCGGCGGTGGTTGACCAGCCAGCGGGCCAGCACGGCCTTCTGCTGATTGCCGCCGGACAGGGTCCCGATCGGCCGGTCGGGGTCGGCCGGCCGGATGTCCAGCGTGCGCACCATGGCGCGGGCGTCCTCGGCCTCGCGGCGCCGGTCCATCCAGCCCAGCCGCGAGTAGCGGTCCAGGCTGGCCAGCGTGATGTTGCGGGCGACGCTCTCGCCCAGCAGCAGCGCCTGGGCCTTGCGCTCCTCGGGGGCGAGCCCCATGCCGCGCCGGACCGCGCCGGTGGTGCCGCCGCCCGCCGGGACGGGGCGGCCCTCCAGGAAGACCCGTCCCGAGAACGGGCGCGCGCCGTAGACGGCCTCGATGATCTCCGACCGGCCCGAGCCGACCAGCCCGGCCAGGCCGACGATCTCTCCGGCCCGAACCGAGAACGACACGTCCTCGACCCGGCCGGGCACCCTCAGGCTCTCCACGCGCAGCACCTCCTCGCCGGGCTCGCGGGATGGTCGGGGTGGGAAGACGTACTCGACGTTCCTGCCCGTCATGAGTGTAACGATTTGCGTTGTAGGCGTATCTCGCGCCGACAAACTTACAGCGACTGTACGTCCATCCTTCAGAACGGTCACCCTGCTGCCGATCTCGCGGATCTCCTCGAGCCGGTGCGAGATGTAGACCACCGCCACGCCCTGGGCGGTCAGCTCCCTGATGATGCGGAAGAGGTTGCGGACCTCGTCGTGGGCCAAGGCCGCGGACGGCTCGTCCATCACGATCAGCTTGGTGTCGTGCGAGAGCGCCCGCGCCATGCTCACCACCTGCTTGGCCGCCGGGGACAGCCGGCCCACCTCGGTGGTGGGACGGATCTCGCCGTGGCCGAGCCTGGTCAGCAGCTCGCGGGTGGCCCGATCGGACTCGCGCCGGCTGACGAAGCCGAGCCGGGCGGGCTCGTGACCGAGGAAGATGTTCTCGGCCACGCTGAGCCCGTCCACCAGGTCGAGCTCCTGGTAGATGGTGGAGATGCCGAGCCGGATCGCCGCCGTCGGGCTGGTCGGCCGCACCTCCTGCCCGCCGAAGGTGATGCTCCCCTCGTCGGGCTGGTGCGCACCCGCGAGGATCTTGATCAGTGTGGACTTGCCCGCGCCGTTCTGGCCGAGCAGGCAGTGCACCTCGCCGGCGCGGACGTCGAGATCGACGCCGTCCAGGGCGCGCACGCCGGGGAACTGCTTGACGATTCCTCGCATGACGAGGAGGGACGCCGAGCCGGGGGATGACTGCGGCACAGGGACCTCCGGGGGATGTGGGGATCCCGCCCGCCTGACGGCGCAGGTCAGCACTGCCGCGACGGCACCGAGGTCGGCGTTGACGATGCAGGCGCGGCACCGGGCGGCCGATCAGGCGGACGGGACGTTCAGCGAGGGCGAGTGTCCCGCCGCCGGTGGGCGGGACGTGGAGGTGGATGCGAGGGCTCAAGGGGACGGGGGGAGGGCGGGGGTGGCGATGGTGGTGGGGTCGGCCAGCACCCGTTCGACGACGGCGCCGGCCGCTCCCCGCGAGGCGGCGCCGAAACCGAGGTCGGAGGCGACGAACCGGCACCGTTCTGTGGCGGCGGCCATGCCCAGGCGGCGCAGCTCCGCCTGGGCGACGGGGATGAGCCGGTCGGCGAGCCGGGCGAAGTAGCCGCCCAGCACGATGACCCGCGGGTTGAACAGGTTGACCAGCAGCGCGGACCCGCGTCCGAGCCACCGGCCCGCTTCCGTGACGGCCGCGTCGACCCGGGGATCCCCTTCGGCGCGCCGCTGCTCGATCTCGGCCAGTCGTTCCTCAGGATCGCGGACGACCTGCTGGCTCCTTCCGTAGGCGTGGTCGGGGGTGGCCGTACGCACCAGCGCCGCCAGCCCGACCTTGGTCTCCCAGCAGCCGATGCGGCCACAGCCGCACTGCTCGCCCGACGGGTCGACCATGACGTGGCCGACCTCGCCGGCGAATCCGTCCGCGCCGTTCAGCAGCCGGCCGCCGGAGATGACACCGCCGCCGATGCCCACCTCGCCGGTGAGATAGACGAGGTCGGGCGTGCCTGCCGCGACGCCCGAGGTGTACTCGGCCAGCGCGGCGAGGTTGGCGTCGTTGTCCACCGCGATCGGCACGTTCGGGGGGATGTCCGCGCGCGCCAGCCGCTCGGCCACCGCCACCCCGTGCCAGCCGAGGTTCGGGGCCACCACGACGGTGCCCGTGGTGTCGATCAACCCCGGGACGGCGATGGTGATCCCGGCCGGTGCGACCCCGAGCCGGCCGAGGTCGGCGACGGCCCGCTCGATCACCCGGGTCAGCTCGTCCAGGGAGCGTTCGGAGCTGGACCCCATGGCGTCGAAGCCGAACCGCCGGTCGATCAGCACCCGCCCCGCCAGGTCGGTGGCGAAGGCGGCGATGTAGTCGACGTTGACCTCCACGCCGAGGGCCCCGACCCGCGAGCCGTCCAGGACGAGTGCGAGGCTGGGGCGGCCGACGGAGCCCGCGTGCTGCGGGCCCGTCTCCTTGAGCAGCCCGCGAGCCTGCAACTCGCTCACCAGGCTGGTGACGGTGGTCTTGTTGAGACCTGTCTGGACGGCGACCGCCGACCGGGAGCACGGCCCGTGGTCGCTGACGTGGCGCAGCACCAGAGCGAGGTTGGAGCGGCGCACCGTTGCCTGGTCCGCGGGGATGCCCGCGGAGCCGACGCGACTCTTCACGTCGGTGGTGCGGCCGTCCGTCCTGCTGTGGTGCACGCCACTCCCTAATTAGTTTGCATGGCTGGCCGAATTAAAAGCATCCATTTCGGTCTGAAACAAGTGGGAAAACGTTTCAAGCTCCGTAACGGTCTGGAAACGCGCCCGAATTCTGCGGGTGACCTGCGGCGGAGCGCGCGTTGCCAACCCGTTATCGAAGTCGGGGGTGCGGATGCGGACATCTTGGTGTTACAACCGTCATTAATTGATATCGGAGACAAATAAAGGGCAGGTGAAGCGTGACGGACGAGCCGTACCTCGCCCGCCCGGCGGGCGGCCCGGGCCCTCCGGCCGGCTCCGCCTCCGTGCGCCGCGCAAACCTCTCGCTCGTGCTGCGCCAGCTGCGCGACCACGCCTCGCTGTCGCGGGCCGACATCGCGCAGGCGACCGGACTGCACCGCGCCACCGTCTCCAACCTGATGACCGAGCTGGTCGATCGGAGGCTGGTGCGGGAGGTCGGCGTCGAGCACGCGGGGGCGATCGGCCGCCCCAGGCGCGCGGTGGCGCTGTACGGCGCGCACGTCGGCGCCCTCGGCATGGAGATCAACGTCGACTACATCGCGGCGCACGGCACCGACCTCAGTGGCCGCGCCCTCGTCGAACGGCGGGTCGTCTTCGACGCGATGAGCAGCGGCCAGGACCGCGCGCTGCGCCGGCTCTGCCTGGTGGCGGGCGAGGCCGTCGCGGCCATGAAACGTGCGGGCGCCGCCCCCGCGGGCATCGCGGTGGCAGTCGCCGGCCTGGTGAACGCGGCTAGCGGCGTCGTGACGTTCGCGCCCAACCTGAACTGGCACGACCTGCCGCTCGCGGACCGGCTGTCCGACGCGCTCGGCCCGGTCCCCGTGCCGGTGACGGTGGACAACGACGCCAACCTCGCCGCGCTGGCCGAGCACGCCTCGGGCGTCGCCGCGGGCACGCCCGACCTGGTCTACCTCACCGGCGAGGTCGGCGTGGGCGGCGGCATCGTGGCCGGCGGCCGGCTGCTGCGGGGCGCGGACGGGTTCTCGGGAGAGGTCGGGCACCTGCCGGTCGACCCGTACGGCGAGCGGTGCGGCTGCGGCCGGATCGGCTGCTGGGAGACCAAGGTCGGCCTGGCGGCGCTGGTCCGCGCGGCGATGCCGGAGCAGGCGTACGAGCTGCCCGGCTCGCCGGTCCCCGATCCGGAGGAGCGGGTCGCGGAGATGGCCGGAGGTCTGGCCGCGGGCGACCCCCGCATGCTGGCGGCGGCCTCGGAGGCCGGTCGCTGGCTCGGACTCGGCGGCGCGATCGTGGTCAACCTGTTCAACCCGCGGGTGATCGTCGTCGGCGGATACTTCGCGGCGCTGGCCCCGTGGCTGCTGCCGCACGCCCAGGCGGAGCTGGAACGGCTGGCCGTGGCCGGCCCCGCCGCCCGATGCCGATTCGTCGCCTCCGACCTCGGGTTCGGCGCCGCCTCCAGGGGCGCCGCGACCGTCGTGGTCAACCAGCTCATCGACGACCCAACCTCGATCATGGACCCCCTGCCCCGGCCGACAGCTCGCTGACGGCCCCGACCGCGGAGACAGCACTCTCCGCCACACCGCAGTACCGCAGGAAAGTGGCAAAAGCGCGGCGGCGCGCGCCTTGCCTGACGTCCCCTCCAAGTCAGGAAGGATCTTCATGTCACTCCGTACGCCACGCTGGGCGGCGCGGTTATCCACCGCTGCCCTGCTGACCCTCACGGCGGTCACAGGCCTGACCGCCACCCCGGCCGGGGCGGCGATCGACATCCCCGCCTACGACTATCAGGCGGTCTCGCTGGCCGCCGGGCCGGCCGACCTGGGCCAGGCGATGTCCCTGGCCGTCCTGCCCGACAGGTCGGTGCTGCACACCGCCCGAGACGGCACGGTCCGCCTCACCGACGCCTCCGGCGCGACCAAGGTGGCGGGCAAACTCGACGTCTACACCCACGACGAGGAGGGCCTGCAGGGCGTAGCCGTGGACCCCGGCTTCGCCACGAACCGCTTCGTCTACCTCTACTACTCGCCCGAGCTCGACACGCCCTCCGGCGACGCCCCCAAGAACGGCACGGAGGCCGATTTCGCGCCGTGGAAGGGCCACCTGAACCTGTCGCGCTTCACGCTGAAGGCGGACGGCACCCTCGACCTGGCCAGTGAGAAGGTCGTGCTGGAGGTGCCCAACGACCGCGGCCAGTGCTGCCACGTGGGCGGCGACATCGACTTCGACGCCGCCGGCAACCTCTATCTCACCACCGGCGACGACACCAACCCGTTCGAGTCCGACTCGTACTCCCCTCTCGACGAGCGCACCGACCGCAACCCGCAGTTCGACGCCCAGCGGTCGTCGGGCAACACCAACGACCTGCGCGGCAAACTTCTGCGGATCAAGCCGCAGCCGGACGGCAGCTACACCATCCCGGAAGGCAACCTCTTCCCGCCCGGCACGGCGAAGACCCGGCCCGAGATCTACGCGATGGGCTTCCGCAACCCGTTCAGGATGAGCGTGGACAGGGTCACCGGCATCGTCTACCTGGGCGACTACGGCCCGGACGCGGGCTCGGCCAACCCTGACCGGGGACCCGGCGGGCAGGTGGAGTTCGACCGCATCGCCGGCCCGGGCAACTACGGCTGGCCGTACTGCACCGGCACCAACACCACCGCCGAGACGTACAACGAGTACACCTTCCCGAGCGGCCCCTCGGGGGCGAAGTACGACTGCGCGGGCGGGCCGGCGAACAACTCCTTCCGCAACACCGGCCTGGCCCAGCTGCCGCCCGCCAAGTCCAGCTGGATCAAGTACGGCGACGCCGGCTCGCCACCCGAGTTCGGCAGCGGCTCCGAGTCACCCATGGGCGGGCCGGTCTACCGCTACGACCCCGACCTCGACTCCCCGATCAAGTTCCCGCAGTACCTGGACGGCAGGTACTTCGCCGGCGAGTACGGCCGCCGCTGGATCAAGGCCATCGAGGTGAAGGCGGACGGCTCGCCAGGTGAGATCAGCGCCTTCCCCTGGACCGGCACCCAGGTGATGGACATGGCCTTCGGACCGGACGGCGCCCTGTACGTGCTCGACTACGGCACCGACGCTGGCGACCAGGCGCTGTACCGCGTCGAGTACAGCGGCGGCGCCAACCACAAGCCCGTCGCCAAGGCATCCGCCGACAAGACCTCCGGCAAGGCACCGCTGACCGTCGCCTTCTCCTCCGAGGGCAGTGCCGACGTCGAGGGCGGCGCGCTCACCTACTCCTGGGCGTTCGGCGACGGTGACACTTCGACCGAGGCCAACCCGACCCACACCTACACCGAGAACGGCACCCTCACCGCGACGCTGACGGTCACCGACCCCGAAGGGGGCACCGGCAGCGCCGACGTCATCATCACGGTGGGCAACACCGCCCCCAGCGTGACGCTCTCCCGGCCCCTCGACGGGCAGCTGTTCGCGTTCGGCGACACCGTCCCGTTCGAGGTCAAGGTCACCGATCCGGAGGACTCCTCGATCGACTGCGACAAGGTCAAGGTGACGTACCTGCTCGGGCACGACAGCCACGAGCACCAGATCACCTCCAAGAACGGCTGCTCGGGCACCATGGCGATCCCTGCCGACGGTGAGCACGACGCGGCCGCCAACCTCTACGGCGTGCTCGACGCCGAGTACACCGACTCCGGCGGCCTGACCACCCACGACTCGCACGTGCTGCAGCCGCGGCACCGGCAGGCCGAGCACTTCAGCGACCAGCAGGGCATCCAGCTCGCCACCCATGGCACGGCCGAGGGCGGCGCCACCGTCGGCTTCACCGACAACGGTGACTGGATCGCCTTCAAGCGCTACGCCTTCGGCGACGCCACCAAGTTCGTCGCGCGGGTCTCCTCGGGCGGGGCCGGCGGCACGATCGAGGTGCGCGCGGGCTCGGCGACCGGCACCCTGCTCGGCTCCGTGGCCGTGCCGGTCACCGGCAGTTGGGACACGTTCGCCAACGTCACCGCCGACCTGAGCGGCACCCCCTCGGGCACCACCACCCTGGTCCTCGTCTTCAAGGGCCCCTCCGGCCAGGGCAACCTCTTCGACGTCGACTCCTTCACCCTGACCGACTCCGCGGCGCCCACCGAGGCGGAGTCGTACACCTCCAACTCGGGCGTCCAGACCGCGGACAAGCCGACGGCCAGCGGCGGCAAGACGGTCGGCTACATCAACGACGGCGACTGGGCGGGCTACGCCACGGTCAGCACCGCGGGAGCCACCTCCTTCACCGCCCGGATCTCCTCCGGCGGGGCCGGCGGCACCATCGAGGTCCGCGCGGGCTCGGCGACCGGCACCCTGCTCGGCTCCGTGACCGTGCCGGTCACCGGGAGCTGGGAGACCTTCCAGACCGTCACCACGTCGCTGACCGGCGGCGCCTCGGGACCCCTGTTCCTCGTCTTCAAGGGGAGCAGCACGGGCTACCTGTTCGACGTCGACAACTTCACGCTCGGCACCGAGAACCAGATCCTCGTCTTCTCCAAGACGGCCGGCTTCCGCCACGACTCCATTCCGGCGGGCATCAAGGCCATCCAGGACCTCGCGGAGGACGGCGGCTACACCGTGACCGCGACCGAGGACGCGGGCGCCTTCACCGCCGCCAACCTGGCCAAGTACCGCGCGGTGGTGTTCCTCAGCACCACCGGCGACGTGCTCGACGCCACCCAGCAGGCCGCGTTCGAGGCCTACGTTGACGGCGGCGGCGGGTACCTCGGCGTGCACTCGGCCTCCGACACCGAGTACGACTGGCCCTACTACGGCAGGCTCGTCGGCGCCTACTTCAAGGGGCACCCAGCCATCCAGCAGGCCACGGTCAAGAACGAGGACCGTACTCACCCGGCCACGGCCCACCTCGACGCCACCTGGCCCAGGACCGACGAGTGGTACAACTTCCGCACCAACCCGCGCGCGAGCGTCCACGTTCTGCAGAGCCTGGACGAGAGCACCTACACCGGCGGTGACATGGGCGACCACCCCATCACCTGGTGCCACCCCATGGGCAAGGGGCGCTCGTTCTACACCGGCCTCGGTCACACGAACGAGTCCTACGCCGACGAGAAGTTCCGCAAGCTGCTCGTCGGCGGCATCCGCTGGGCGAGCGGCGTCGCCCAGGGCGACTGCTCCCTCGACACCACGCCGCCGCAGGTGTCCGCCGCCACCACCCCGGCGGCTCCCGACGGCGCCGCGGGCTGGTACGTCTCCAGCGTCTCGGTGACCGTCACCGCCGCGGACCCCTCGGGCATCGCCAAGACGGAGGTCAGCGTCGACGGTGGGCCGTGGACCGCCTACACCGACCCGGTGAGCGTGGCCGCCGACGGCGACCACAAGGTCGCCTACCGGGCGACCGACAAAGCGGGCAACACCGGCGAAGGCACCGTCCAGGTCAAGAAGGACGCCACCGCGCCGCTGACCACCGCCCAGTTCGCGCCCGCCAACGACGACGGCTGGCACGGCGGCGCGGTGCCGGTCACCCTGGCCGCGACGGACCCGGCCTCCGGCGTGGCCGCCATCGAGTACAACCTCGACGACGGTGGCTGGAAGCCGTACACCGAGCCGGTGAACATCACCGGCGACGGCACGCACGCCCTCGCCTACCGGGCCAAGGACAAGGCGGGCAACGTGGAGACCGAGAAGGCCGCCACGCTGAAGCTCGACGGCACCCGCCCCACCGTCCTGGTCTCCGGCATCTCCGACGGCCAGATCTACGGCGACAGCCAGGATCTGCGGATCAGCTGGGAGGCGATGGACAGCACCTCCGGCGTCAAGACGCTGGCCGGCCGGCTGGACGACGCCCCCTACCAGTCGGGCCTCCTGCGGGCCCTGTACGAGATGAAGCTCGGCATCCACGCGTTGAAGGTGACCGCCACCGACGGCGCGGGCAACACGACCGAGCAGACGGTCACCTTCGGCGTCACCACGTCGACCCGTGACCTGGGCAATCTGGTCGACCGCTTCCGCGCGACGGGCCGGCTCAGCCAGAAGGCCGCCAACACCCTGCAGGCCGAGCTCACAAAGGTGCGCAAGGCCGAGGCATCGGGCAACGACGCCAAGACCGTCAAGGCACTCCAGGGCTTCCGCGCGAAGGCGGTGGACCCGGCGCTGGTGACGGTGGAGGAGATCCGCCAGGTGCTGGCCCGCGACACGGACGCGCTCATCGCCCGCCTGTCCGTGCAGAAAGCAGGCTGACCCTGTGTCGTGGCGCGCCGGTGTGAGCCGGCGCGCCACGACATCACATCAGTTGGTGATCAGGTCGAACGATTCCCAGGGGCCGATGGCGGTGCGGTTGGCGATGAGTGGTGCGGCTCCTGCGTTGTCGGCGCAGACGTACTGGCCGTTGGCCTGGGCTTTGAGGCTGATGGTGCCGTCGGGGTTGTTGGTCTGCTGGAAGGTCTCCCAGGGGCCGACGGCGTCGCGGTTGGCGATGAGCGGCTGGGCGCCGGCGTTTTCGGCGGTGACGTACTTGCCGTTGGCCCTGGCCTTGAGGGCGATGTTGCCGTTGCCGAGGTCCACGCGGTCGAACTGCTCCCAGCCGCCGATCGCGGTGCGGTTGGCGATCAGGGGTTGGGCTCCGGCGTTCTCCGCGGTCACGTACAGGTTGTTGGCCCGCGAGCGCAGGCTGATCACCGTGGAGGACGCGTTGGCGACGGGCTGGGTCGGGCGTACGGAGGTGAGCGCGATCTGCCCCTTGAGCATCCGGCCGCCGTCGCCGGTGAGCCGCAGGTAGTAGTCCGACGAGCACACCGTGCCGTCCTCGTCCAGGCCGAGGAGGCCGGAGCCGGCCGGGATCATGGAGGCGTTCTCGGCGGTCTTGGCGATCTGGTTGCCCTCGTTGAACTCGTCGAACATCGAGATGTAGATGCCCTGTGCGCCGACGCGGACCATGTTGTAGAACTGCCGCCACATGAAGTCGCCGTGCGCCCGCTGCCGCCCCTTGACGTCGCCCGGCAGCACACAGGGCTGGTAGTCGATGCCGTGGGAGTTGCAGTACGCCTGGTCGGGGGTGTTGAGGTTGGTGTAGAACGAGTCGGAGTCGGCGGCCTTGCCGATCCTGCCGACCATCCAGGGCGAGAGCATGTTCAGGGCGTTGAAGACGTCGATGAAGCCCGGCCGGCAGTCGTTGATGCCCTGCCGCCAGTAGGTCGGCACGCCGCCCATCACGTAACAGCCCTGGGCCTTGAACCAGTTCACCACGTCCAGGCAGGCCGCCGCGTCGGATGGATGCTTGTCCTCCGTGAAGCCGAAGCCCCAGATGCCCACGACGGGTTTGCCGTTCTGCTTGGCGTACGCGGGGGAGGCGGTCAGGGCGGCCATCTTGGCGGTCCAGTCAGTCTTGATCTCGGGATGGAAGTTCGTCCAACCGGACACGTCGTACATGATGTAGAACTTGCGGCCATTGGCCTCGGCGGCGCTGCGGACCTTGGTCGCCATCGCGTCGCGGGTCGGGCCCTCGCCGCCGTTCGGGTTGAAGCGCTGAAGCGCCGCGGTGTCGATGTTGTTCTCCCGCATCCAGCGGAAGTGCGTGTCCACCGTCTGCTGGTCGTAGGAGGAGAACAACGTCGCGGGCTGCCCGTTGCCGAGGTTGCCGTAGGCCGTCCGGTAGGTGCGGGTGTACTCGCGCATGTCGGGCCAGGCCACGATGGTGGTGTTGCTCGGTGACGGCGGCTGGGACGGGTTCTGGCTGTAGTGCCACCAGGTGTTGATGGGGGCTCCGTCGCCGATGCAGGCGAACCAGCCCTGGTAGCCAACGGTGATCTTCCCGACCACGTCGCCCGGCGGGCTCGCCGCCTGCGCGGCGCTGGTCAGGGCGGAGGCCACCTGGCTGGACGCCACCGCGGCCAGGGCGGATCCGGAGAGCACGGACGTGACGAACGTACGGCGCGAGATATCGACATGCATTCCTTTGCTCCACTGCGGCGTCAAGGTCAGTTGGTGATCAGGTCGAAGGATTCCCAGGGGCCGATGGCGTCGCGGTTGGCGATGAGCGCTGAGGATCCGGCGTTGTCGGCGCACACGTATTTGCCGTTGGCCTGGGCTTTGAGGCTGATCGTGCCGTCGGGGTTGTTGATCTGCTGGAAGGTCTCCCAGG